>CALPPA020000092.1 GCA_943325355.2 Klebsiella pneumoniae
GACCTTTACTTCCTAGAAATTTGATTCGGAAAGCTTCGAGTTCTTCCTTGTTTTGTGTTGAAAAAGCTTGTGCTTCACCAATATATTCTTTTATCTTGTCTATCATTTTCATCCAATAATTGAGAGTGCAAATTTAAGCAAAAAGTTATAAGTTATAGGTTGTAAGTTGTAAGTTTTTGAAGCAAATCTGAAATCTGCTATCGTTACTCTACAATCATCAATCAATAAGTTCCTTTTCTATAAAATAATTGACAATGGCCTCTTTCATCAAAACCGATTGTTCTCCAGCTTTTAAAGCTGGCAATTCCTCTTTTACCTTGTAATGTGGCCAACCTTCTTCGTCGAAAAACTCAAATTCATAGAATCCATAAGGCTCCAACAATCGGCAAATGGCGATGTGCATCAGGTTGAGTTTCTCGTCTTTCTCGTAAGTTCTATGGATTTTTCCTAATTCTTGCACTCCAATTAAATATATTATGGCGTCCAGATCTAAGTCTTCGCCTTGCGAAAATTGGTTGGAAAGTATGTTGACTAGCTGTTCCCAGCGTTCTTTAAGTTGTATATCTCTTGACATTTTTTGTATTATGAGTTATGAGTTATGAGTTATGAGTTCATAAAACACAAAAATTATTTTGGCAAATATAAGAAGTTGAAAATGGAATATTCTGTTATATTTGTCTTTCGAACTTAAAAATCATAAAATGAGTCTTTTAGATATTGTTTTGGGTGTGTTGCTAGCAATTAGTATTTTTAAAGGCATACGAAACGGACTTTTTGTGGAGTTGGCTTCATTAATTTCATTGATTTTAGGGATTTATGTTGCCATAAAGTTTTCGTTTATAGCAAAAGTAATGCTGTCGGGATTTGTTCATTGGAACCCAAAAACTATTCAAATTGTAGCCTTTATAATTACCTTTCTTATTGTTGTAATCGGGATTTCGGTTATGGCAAAAGTGTTTACCAGCGTTGCTAATTTTGCGCAATTAGGTGTTATAAATAAATTAGGCGGTGGCTTTTTTAGACTTTTAAAAACAATATTGGTAATCAGTATCTTTCTAAATCTTTTCGAAAAGATAAACTTCAACAATACTTTTGCTAAGAAAGAGACTTTAGACAATTCTTTGTTTTATAGACCCATCCAAAAAACAGCGGGATTCATATATCCTTCGATTGAAAAATGGGTTGAAGATCTTAAAAAGAAGTAAACAGTGATCGGTATTCAGTGGTAAGTCCGCACTACTAGATCTGTACACTAATTACTGAATACTGAACACTAATTTTTCACTTCCTTAATGGCCGTTTTTTCAATCCAGCCTTCGGTTCCGTCAGTCAATTGAATTTTTCTCCAGTTTTCCATTGATTCCAGAACAAAAACTTTTGTTCCTTCGTGGATTGTAAAAACCGTGTTACTCCCTTTTTGTGGTTCGCTTTTAACCAAAACCATTTCGGCAAAAACAATAGCAGGTCTTTCATTGTCGAAATCATTTTTCTCCGAAATTGCAGCTGAAACACTGACCAAAAGCAGCAATAGCAAGCCAAACATTCCGAAGAAAAATATTCTTTTTGTTACCGTTAATTTCGAAAAATAATATCCAATAAAACAAAGTAAAAACAGTGTGGAAAATCCAACCGAAATCCAAGCCCAAGTATTGTAATGAAAGATGGAAGCGAAGTCGTGAACCATTTTTGAAAAACCAACCGTAGGTATCACTTTTATCTCGTCGATTTGCATTTTCTGTGCAAATTTAAGGTTGTTCGCTATTTCTGTATCGTCAGGATTGAGTACTAATGCTTTTTCATAATTATAAATGGCGGGGGCCACTTTATTCAATTTGTAATAGCAATTTCCAAGGTTAAAATACAATTCCGCTGAATGTTGTTTAGCGGCCAAAACACTTTCGTATTCTGATATTGCCTGCTCGTATCTTTCTTTTTGGTATAGAGTATTTCCTTTTTCAAAACCTGTTTGGGCTAAGAAAACTTGGGTTGTTAGTAGTATTATAAAAATTATCTTTTTCATTATTTATTTGTTTTTGGTCACGGATAACAAGGATGTTAGGTGTTTTTAACTAATTTGTTTTTCCAAATCCGAAATTATCAATACGGCTTTATCAAAATCCTGTTGAATTTCAGCGCTTGATGATTGAGCAAAACGTGCCAATTCGCAGTTTTCTGTAAGTGTAATAAAATCAATTACTGTTTGAGTACCTGCATTTCTCGACAATAATAATTGCTCAATGTTACTTTTTGTCATATCGGACGTTTCAATGTGCAATTTGGCTTTCAGGAAATTGTGCATTGCTTTTTCCAAAGCCACGTAAAATGGTTCTTTGTTGTTGATTTGCTTTTTGGCTTCTGATAAATATTTCTTGGCCAATCTGTTGTTCATTTTAATTCTGTTTCCAAAAACATCACCGTCTATGGCTTCTTTTTTCTTTTTGAACAATACAATCAACGGGAGCATTAAAAATGGCAAAAGCAATAAACTATAAAACAAATTAGACCCCAAGAAATCATTATTATTCATTGTTCTAAGATTGCTTTTTAGCTTAATGAATTTGAATTGTTCGCTACTTGAAACTATGTTTTTAGAATTTCCAGATGTTGTTGTAGCCACTTGGTCATTGGCCGAAGGTCCGTCAAGAACATTAATCATTATTTCTGGCGAACTTATGGTTTTATAGGTTCCGGATCCTAAATCAAAATAGGAGAATTGCATTGGTTTTATTGGATAATTCCCTTTGAATTGAGGAATAATAGTATAACTATCCGATATTTTTCCTGACATACCTAATAACGTAGTATTTACTTTTTCACTATGAACAGGATCATACATTTCGAGTGAATTAGGCACTACAGGTTTTGGCAAATTGAATAATTTCATATTCCCATTTCCAGTCACGCTAACAATTAAATCAAGACTTTCTCCGTTTTTTAAATTCGTTTTCGAAGGGATTACCTTAAAATCAAATTTACCTACAGCTCCCGAAAAATCTAAAGGTTTTCCGGCTTCAGGAAGTGCTTTTACAGCGATTGTTTTGGCTCCGGCTGAGACTCTTTTGTTTCCATTAGCAACTTGAACTCTGCCAAACATATCTCTACGGTTTGTAGGCAATTGTACATCAATATCCAATGACAAAGGTTCAATAACTAGTTTGCCTGATTTTTGAGGGTATAAAACTGTTTTTCGAAGGACTACAAAACGGTACTTTTCTCCTTTAAACATTCCTTCTTCACCTACAAGTTGCTTGATGTCGATGTTTTGGCTCCAAAAATCATTGTATTTGGGTTTGTCTAATTCCCTCCAATTCGTGATTCCAATATTATAACTGAAATACAGTTTATAAACCACCGTAATGGGTTCATTGATGTAAGGATTTGTTTTAGAAATATCGGCAACAAGATAAATATTGTCGTCTGCTGAAATTTGTGTATCGTTGGGGTCTTTTGGCTGCTCGACCGCAGCGGTAACATTTATTTTTATTGGATTTGTTTTATAAATTTGACCGTTGTATTCTATAGTAGCTTGTTTGATAATTAGATTCCCTTTTTGCTGAGGCAATAGAAAATAAGAATATGTTTTTTCGAAAGAACTTTTCCCATTTACCCACGACTGACTGACTTGCTGACTTGGTCCTGCGATAATTCTAAATCCTTCAAAAGACGGTTGATTAAAGTTGTCACCGTCCATATTCATCACGAAATCTATGCGAAGTCTCTCATTAAGTCCAAGCGTAGTTTTGCTGACTTTTGCTTCAAATTGTACTTGAGCCAAAAGGGAGTTACACGCTACTAAAACAATCGCTATTATAAATTTTTTCATTGTATTTTATTCTAATTGAATTACCAATCCTTTTCTGCTGGTGTTGGTTTTCCTTTTACTTTTTGGGCATTTACTTTATCTTGAATCTTCTTTTCTTCGTTGTTTACGGCTTCCAAAAGATTTTCTAATCGTTGTTTGGAAATTCCTCCTGGCATTGGTTTAGGTTTTCCTTCGTCTTTTGGTTTATCATCTTTATTCTCGCCCTTATCTGCTGGTTTGTCTTTCCCTTTATCGTCTTCTTTGTCCTTGTCTTTTTTGTTTTGGTCGTCTTTCTTCTCTTTTTCTCCGTCTTTTTTATCGTCCTTCTTGTCTTTATTTTTATCGTCTTTTGGAGGATTTTCTTTCAACTTCTTTTTGGCCAAAGCATAATTATACCTAGTTTCTTCATCCGATGGATTATTGCGTAAGGCATTTTTATAGGCTTCAACCGCATTAGTATAATTTTTTTCGTTCATAAAAACATTTCCTAAATTATGATAGATTTTATGTTTTTGAGTTCTTGATTTAGTATTCTCAATCGCTTTTGCATAAGCAAATTTTGCTTCCGCATTTTGGTTTTGCTTATAAATTGAATTCCCTAGGTTAAAAGGTGCAACTGTTCTTTTAGGAAATTTGGAATTAGAAATTCTATAATTGGCTTCAGCTTCAGCAAACTTCTTTTCGGAATATTCCTCATTTGCTTTAGGCATTGTCTTATCTTTTTCTTGGGCAGAAACTGCTAAAGAAAGTGTTAGTAAAATATATAAAATACAATTTTTCATTATTCTTTTTCGTTAAATAAATTCAACTTTCGCACCCATTTTGTCTTTCTTTCCAAAAGGAAAACATCTAAAAATAATAAGGCAAAAGCAAAACCCAAGAACCATTGAAATTGGGATTGAAAATCGGCCATTTGCGTCGATTCGAATTCGGTTTTTTGGATATTGTCAAGCGCATTTTTTACGTAATCAATAACTTCCTTGGTATTATTCCCACTAACATATCCTCCTTTTGTGGCTTTGGCAATGGAAGTTAACCCTTCTTTATTCAATTTTGTTATAACCACTTCGTTATTATTGTCTCTTTTGAAACTTTCGATTACACCATTTACCCTCAAAGGAATTGTGCTTCCTTTTTCAGTTCCAACGCCAATGGTTATGATTTTCATTCCGAGTTTATTAGCCTCTTCGGCTGCAGATTCTGCTCCTTCTGAATGATCCTCACCATCTGAAATCATAATCAACAACTTGCTGGTTTTACTCTTTTCTTCAAAGTACGTTGCCGCTAATTTGATGGCTTCGTCTAGTGAAGTTCCTTGTGAAGAAACTATGTCAGTGTTTATGCTTTGCAAAAACATTTTGGCCACACTATAATCTGTAGTAATTGGCAATACAGGAAAAGCACTTCCGGCATAAGCCACAATTCCTATTCGGTCATTGCCTAACTGGTTGATGAGTTGGGAAACGATTTGTTTACTTTTTTCCAATCGGCTTGGCACTACATCTTCGGCGAGCATACTTTTAGAGACATCCATAGCAAAAACGATGTCAATTCCTTCGCGTTTTACGGTTTCCATTTTGGTTCCAATTTTTGGATTTACCAATCCTAAAATCAATCCAACTAATGCCAGAAGCATTACAACCAACTTGAAAATAGGTTTGAAAACAGATTTTTCAGGACTTAATTTCTGTATCAAATCTAAGTCTCCAAATTCGCGCTGTTTGATTCTTTTCCAATATTGATTGTATAGAAAAAGTAAAACCACAATCGGTACAATAAAAAGAAGGTATAAATATTTTGATTCGTCTAATTCCATTTTTATTTAAATAAAACTTCTATAAACCGTATTTCGTAATCCGATTTCCAACAAAATTAAAAAGCCTGCCAACCATACAAAAGGTCTATATTTTTCGTCGTAATCATAGAATTTCAATTCTTCGATTTCGGTGGTTTCCAGTTTATTGATTGAACCATAAATCTCGGCCAATTTGCTGTTGCTGGTTGCCCTGAAGTATTTCCCATCTGTTTTCCTAGCGATACTTCTCATTAATTGTTCGTCAATTTCAACTTTCATCATTTGGAATAAAATTTGTCCATTTGGTGCTAAAGCATACGGCGATTCCGCCATTCCATTTGTTCCAACCCCAATTGTATAGACTTTTATTCCGTATTGTTTGGCAATATCAGCAGCGGTTTCTGGTTCGATAAAGCCGGCGTTGTTCACTCCATCAGTCAATAGAATTATTACTTTACTTTTGGCTTTGCTGTCTTTCAATCGGTTTACGGCCGTTGATAATCCCATCCCAATTCCTGTTCCGTCCTGCAAAACATTGTCATATTTTACACTTTTTATTGCTTCTAAAACTACTGCCTTATCGCTGGTAACTGGTGTTTTTGTATAAGCTTCTGATGCATAAAGGACTAATCCTATTCTATCATTTGGTCTTTCTTCGACAAAATCAGCAGCGACATCTTTTAGTGCTTCCATTCTGTTTGGTCTCAAATCCTTGGCAAGCATACTTCCAGAAACATCCATTGCAATAACTATATCAATTCCTCTTGTCGTCTTGGTTTGATTGCTTATGTCAACTGTTCTAGGTCTTGCCATTGCTATAATTAAAGAACTTAACGCCAATAATCGCATCACATTCAAAAGAGGTTTGAGCTTTGTTAAAAGCGTATTTGAATCCTTGAATCCTTGTGTTGAACTAATTTTTAACGTTGCTGTTTGCTCGTTTCTTTTCCAATATAACCAAGCAACAGCCATTGGAATCAAAAGAAACAACCAAAAAAACTCTGGGTTTAAAAATGATAATTTTCCCATTATTGTTTCGTGTTTTGAAGTTCAACAGAGCTTACTATTTTATCGGAAATTTCATTTGCATATTTATCTCCCTCTTCGTGAACAATTATTATTTGTTGCAAACCGCCTTCTTGACTAAAAATTAATGTCTCATAATAAAATTTAGTGCTGCTTTGACTC
>CALPPA020000093.1 GCA_943325355.2 Klebsiella pneumoniae
AAAGAAAAGCTGCATCAGAATTTTAATAAAAAAGCATTGATTTTATATTTAAATATACCAATTAAGCCCTTCTAAATAATCCTTAAATGGAAATTTAAAATAAATATTTATTAATTCATATGCATATCTTCTTCATTTAAATCAGCTACTTCCAAACCTTTTAAATACGTTAAACTTACATTTACCGAATAATGACCCATTATCTTTTGAAGTTAGCTAGGTAGCCGTCTACTTTACAAGTATTGTACTACTAAAAAAGCTAAAAATCTGATATTTTTTCTAAAATTACTACCCCACCCTACCGTACTGCGTAATCTAAATTTAATTGATTGCTATATTTAACATTGAACGGTTATCAAGGCATAAGAGATTCATTTAGCAATACGTTTCCAAAAGTTGCCCTACTTTTGCCCGATATTTTTACTATCATATTACATTTTATTCAATTAATATGTTGTTTTAGATATTGCTATTAAGTATTGAATTTGTTGGGTTTAATAGGTTTTTATGCGATGTTTTGACGGCTGTTGAAAAATGCCAAATTGATAGGTAATTATGTTACTTATCCTTATAGATGGGGAATACATTATCAGGGAGAAGTGCGGATTTACCATAGAAGGGATGGCGAAAGACCTCAAATATGCCAGAACCAGGGAAAACGCCACCGAATTTGGGGTCGTTTCCCGATTAGGTAAATTGATCAGGATTTCCCTAAAAGAAGTATTGCCCAAAAGCAACAATCTGGATGTATGCAATGGTCTCACTACAGTACTGCGAAAGATAATGTGTTGCAACGAAGTAAGTGAAAGAGGTAAACGGAGTTTGAAAAATGGTTTTGAAACAGCCGGTGGAAGAGCTCTATTTGCCGGATATGATTTTAACCCCAATGGGTTGTTTCGAAATGTTTTTAAGGGGAATTATCGTTTTGACACTTCAAGTAAGTTGATGCAGGTTGCCCCTTTTCAGACTGCCGAGGTTTTTGTTTTCCCCGAGGGAGCCAATTGTGTTGGTTTGCGAATGGGAGTATTACAATTTGATTTTGAAACCTCCACCACTTTATTGAAGTTGACGGATTGGTCCTTATTTGGTTTGGAAAGTAGCATTACTGAAGGTTTACAACTGGGCATTGAAGATTTTACCGATGGGGAAGGAACTATTTTTATCTAGTTGGAGATTTCTTTTTTTGTTGAACACGAGGGCAGTTACGTGTCTTATCCAAAAGACGACACCAAGGTTGTTATTGTTCTTGGGGAGGAATGATATTTTGAGTAATTACAGATTTCCTATTGTTACGGGAATTTGTTTAGAATGTCTTCACAACTATCTTATGAGTAGAAAAGGAGTTAGGCTTTATAGGTTGATTTTTTTTAAACGTAAATTTCTTTTCTATACATTTACATTTTTTATACCGATTTATAAATAATAGTCCTAAATAAAAATCAATAGTCTTTTAAAATGACATTTTAATTCAAGAATAATAAATTTCAGCTATTTTTGATATGAATTAAAAAATAAACTATTTAACAAAAACCAATGTTAAGAAAACTTAGTTACATAATTCTTATAAGTTATACTTTACTGTTAAGCTCCTGTAAATCTGGTGATGATGATAAAGCCAAGATATCTATAGGTTTTTCGCAAAGTATAGATAATGATATTTGGAGAAAGTCAATGAATCATTCTATGGAGATCGAAGCGGCACTTCATCCAGAGGTTAGTCTGACCATTTACAATGCCAACCGTCATGCAAAAAAGCAAATTCAAGATATTGAAAAATTTATTGCCAACAAAGTAGATATTATTATCATTTCTCCCTTTGAATCCGATTCTATAGTTTCTGCAATAGAGAAAGCCAAAGCTAATGGGATTCCCATAATTATAGTTGACAGAAAAGCAAATACCTCTAATTATACTGCATACTTAGGAGCAGATAATGTTGAAGTAGGACGAATTGCCGGACGACATATAGCTTCATTATCTAAAGGCAATGCAAATGTAATTGAAATTAAAGGTTCCTCATATACATCACCCGGCCTAGAAAGGAGTTTGGGATTTAAACAAATTGTAAATCAATATCCTAATATTAAAGTAATTACTATAGAATCCCAAAAAGATGAATTGCCTAGGGATGTGTATATAAAAATTTTGGAAAACTCTCCCAATATCAATTATGTATATGCTTATAATGATGTGATTGCTTATCAGGCGTGGGAGGCGACTACTGGAAAAAAAGCAAAAAATAAAATAAAATTTATAGGGGTGGATGGAGTTAACGGGCCATTTGGGGGCATTCAGCTTGTTAAAGACAGAGCTTTAGAAGCTACTGTTTTGTATCCTACAGGGGGAAGCGAAGCTATTAAGTTGGCATTGAAAATAGCCAATAAAGAGATAGTCCCTAAAAACAACAAGCTCAACACTATATTAATTGACTCTCTTAATGCGGATATTATGAGCAATCAATTTGACAAGATAACCATTCAACAATCTGATATTGAGCAACAACAGAGTATCATCAGAAATCAAGAAGAGAAATACTCCAGTCAGAGTAATCTTTTAAAGCTTTTGTTTGCTTTATTTATATTGACATTGGGTTTAGCTATTTTTAGTATTTATTCCCGAATAACAATAAGCCGTAAGAAGAAAGAATTAGAAGTAACCAATAAAAAAATAAAAAGTCAAAGAAACGAAATCAAGAAATTTTCTGAAGAATTAAAACTAAGTAACGAAGCAAGGGTTAATTTATTTATGAGTTTGTCGCATGAATTCAAAACGCCTTTGACCCTAATTTTAAGTTCTGTAGAATCTTTGGGAACTGAATTTAAAAATAAAGGAATTGCTATTACTAATGACATTAGCTTGATGTATAATAATTCAAGAAGACTACTGCGATTAATAAATCAATTATTGGACTATAGAAAAGTCGAGGAAAAAAAGTTTACATTAAGGGCATCAAAAACTAACTTGTTTAATTTTTCGAAGAATATTATTCAAGACTTTGACAGGGAGGCCAAAAAGCAAAATATTGATTTTACGTTAGTAACAAACAATCCTGATCTTGAGGTTTATTTAGATCAAAACTTAATGGATAAAGTTTATTTTAATTTATTGTCCAATGCATTTAAATTTACTCCCGAAAAAGGTAAGATTTCAATAATTATAAAAGAAGAGGTGTCTAAAAATATTGTGAAAATCCATTTTAAAGATTCAGGTATTGGAATACCTGAAAATGAATTGAAGGAGGTTTTTACTGCTTTTTATCATGGATCCAATAATTATAGAAACAGTTCAGGAATTGGGCTTCATCTATCAAAAAGTTTTATCGATTTACATAAAGGGAAAATAGAAATTAATTCAAAAAATGGTGCTGAATTTATTATTTCCTTGCAATTAGGAAAACAACATTTAGAGGAAAAAGATATTATAAACGAGCCAATAATTGATTTTGTAGATCAAACAGATTATTTAGATTCAGATTTTAATCCAAGTGTAACTTTAATAAACACCGAAGATCGATATACTTTACTGTATATAGATGACAATAAGGACTTATTAGATTTTGTATCAAATAAACTTTCAATTGAATATTCAATATTTACTTCAGACGGCAAAAATGCTATAGAACAGGCATTTGAAATAGTGCCTGATATTATAATATGTGATTTAAATTTACCTCAAAAAAACGGTTTTGAAATTTGCCAAATATTAAAAAAGGATTTAAGAACATCTCATATACCAATTATTATCCTAACAGCCTCAGATGATCAAGAATCCTATTTAAAAGCATTAGAGAGTGGTGCAGATATTTTTTTAACGAAGCCTTTTAATTTGAAAGTATTGATACAATCAATAAAAGTTTTGCTTTTCAATAGAGAAAAATTACGTTTTTATTATTCTAATAATATTTTAAATATTGTAAATAAAGAAGAAGGGGGATTTGGTATTTCAGAACAAGATTTTTTAAGAAAATTAAATAAATTAATAGAAATAAATATCGAAAGTTCAATTTACACTGTTGAAGAACTCGCCAAAGACTTATATATTTCTAGAGTACAGTTGTATCGAAAAGTTAAAGCAATATTTGGAATTAGTGTTAGTGAACATATCAATAATATTCGATTAGAAAAATCTAAAGAATTACTTAAAAAAAGTAATCAAAATATTTCTGAAATTGCTTATGCTGTTGGATTTTCATCTCCAAATTATTATTCAACAGCTTTTAAAAATAAGTATGGAATTACACCTAAAGAATATCGAAATTAATACCTAGTTTTTTTGTAATTAAAATACTATTCAATTACATAGTATTACGTTAATAGCTATAATTAATTTTCTTAATAATGGCAATTTACACTATCTACCCGTTCGTTTTTTTTATCATTTTTTATATTTAAACAACATTATTTAATAATAATATAAAAAAAATATTGATAAAATTCGAAAATCACAAATCAAACCTATTTTAACTGCGTAACATATACATAATTTATGTATCATAGACGCAATTACTATATTTTAACAATTTCTATATATAATAGTTAAATAATTGACTGTAAGGTATTTGTAAATATTACTTCCTCTTAAAACATATAAGTAACATATCTTAAATATCAATAAATATTTAGGTAATAAATTGTGCTATAATAAATTCAAGATATATGGATTTCATTTATTGATTATAAAATTCTTTAAATTTTAATATTTATTAAATGTCTCTACTGTTAATAATTTGTTTCTTAATTAACAGCCAGTACTAATTTTGAGTTTGATGAACCAAATCAATTTTTATAACAAATAGACAAGTATATAATGTATTTCAAATTTAAATTTTTACCTCTAATTTTTTTGAGTACGGTCTTTTTCAATTGCAGTAACAATGGTTCTTCAAATGATAATTCGGTTCCGGTAACTGATCCAATTTGTAGGACGATAGGTGAAACCGCAAGAGAATATACCACGCTGTTTAAGCCAGCCAACAATTGGGTCGGAGATCCTATGCCTTTTTATGAAAATGGGGTATTTCATATTTTTTATTTATTAGATGCAAGAAATACTTTACCCACTTTTCATCCTTGGTATAAAACAACCTCAACTGACTTTGCCACATTTGTTGGGAATAGTGAGGTTATTCCAACGGGTTTTTCTACTGATCAGGATGGTGCATTAGGTACAGGATCTGTCTTCAAAAAGGATGGCATTTATTATGGATTCTATACCGGTCATAATGGAAATTTAGATCCTAAAGAAAAAATTATGCTTGCTACTTCACCAGATTTAAAAATATGGACGAAAAAACCTTTGTTCAGGTTGCAAGCTTCGATTGGCTATGATCGAAATGAATTTAGAGATCCTATTATTATAGAGGATAAAACTAATGGAACCTATAAAATGTTGATTGCCACACGTTCCACCGCAGGCATAATAAATAATAATGTTGTGCCCTGGCGTGCCGTATTAGCCCAATACAGTTCAACAAACTTAATGGATTGGACATTAGAAAAGCCATTCTACGAAGACACATCCACTTTTATGACTGAGTGTCCAGACGTATTTACGATGGGTAATTATCAATATTTGATTTATTCCAATATAAACGACCGTATGGTTACTTATAAGTATCGTCTTCTAACTTCAAATTTATGGATTACTCCTAATAATAGCAAGCTAGATGGTGCGGCTTTTTATGCAGGGAGAACCGTTTTTGATGGAGTAAACCGATACATTATGGGTTGGTGTCCTACAAAAAGTAATAGTAGTGATGGTAATAATTATGATTGGGCAGGATCATTAGTAACACATCGTTTAATACAAAATACGGATGGCACTTTTATGGTTGCCATTACAGATGGAGTTGATAAAAAGTTTGCAACTGCTAAAGTTTTAACTCCTCTAAAAAGCATAGGAAGCTCAAATAGTAACGCCAATTATACTTTGAAAAGTGGAGTTGAAAAATCGTATTCATTATTTGACAGAGAAGCGAAACCGTTTAAAATTAAAACACAAATTAATGCGGTAAGTTCCACCGAGTTTGGTTTTGGATTTGGTGCTTGCAGCACTTTAAATGAAATGTATTCCATTGTATTTGATATAACTAAAAAACAATTACGATTAGAGAAATCAATAAAAAATGGTTCTTCAACAGTTATATCGACGCTAACTCAATTGCCGCTGACAGTTCCAGCCAATAAACAGTTTGATGTAACTATTGTTTCAGAGAATTCGGTTTGTGTTGTATACATCAATGATGAAATAGCTTTTACAAACCGTATTTATAAAATGAGTCAAAATCCTTGGACAATTTTTACAAATAATGGAGAGGTTACATTCTCAGACCTTAAAGTTTTTAACTAGTAGACAATAAAAATTATTAACTAAATTAACTAAATTAAAAATCATGAAAAAAATTACTCAAAAATTAATGCTAATAGGCATGTTAGTTTTAACAAGTGCATCTTTTGCACAAAAAAAGATTGCTTTTATAGGACAGGCTAGTACCTATAACGATGATTTATCAGCGACAAATGTCGAATTTTTACCTGAAGGTGATACTGCTGCTGGAATATGGTTTATGGAAGATTTTGGTGTAAATACTCCGGGCATCACGGTGAATTATTTGTCTTTTGAAGACGTTGCTGCTGGAGCTAATTTAAGTCAATACAATGCTATTTGGATTCAGTATGATCCAGAAACTTTTCCTAGCAGGCTTACAGATTTTCCAAGAAGTCGTCCAGAAGGAGATGGGACAAAACATAGTATGT
>CALPPA020000094.1 GCA_943325355.2 Klebsiella pneumoniae
AACAACAATTAGCTTTAATTACTATTACAGATAGTGATTTGAGTGACGATAATAGTGGTTCCGAAAGTACTGCAGGTTTACTTCAAGCCTCAAGAGATGTTTTCCTTCAAGCAGCTGCGTACAATTTCGGACAAGCCAGATTTAGTGTTCGAGGAATCGATAACGAATATTCGACTATCCTTATTAACGGAGTCTTGATGAACCGTGTATCCGATGGAAGGCCGCAATACAGTAACTGGGGAGGATTAAATGATGCCACCCGAAATCAAGAATTCACTAATGGATCTGCTCCATCCGATTATACTTTTGGAGGAATAGCAGGAACTCAATTTATATCAACTCGAGCATCGATTTACAGACCAGGAACACGAATTTCGTTTTTGGGAACCAACACCAATTATAGTTACAGAGCAATGGTAACTCACGCTTCAGGAATGGATAAAAACGGTTGGGCTTATGTTGTTTCAGGAGGTAGAAGATGGGCTCAAGAAGGATTTTTTGACGGTACAGATTATGCTGCTAACTCTTTATTTGCAAGTATTGAAAAGAAATTTAATGAACATCACAGCCTTAACTTTACTTCTATTTATGCACAAAACCGTAGAGGAAAAAATTCGCCAAATACACAAGAAGTTACCGATTTAACAAACTTTAAATACAATTCGTATTGGGGAGACCAAGAAGGCGAAAAAAGAAATTCTAGAGTAAAAGATGTCGAAGAACCTATCTTTACATTAAGTCATTATTGGAAATTCAATTCTAAAACAAGACTTCATACCAACCTTTCATATCAATTTGGGCAAATAGGAAACAGCCGTATTGATTTTCAAAAAGCAGATAATCCAGATCCCAATTATTACAAATTACTGCCTAGTTATTACACTACATTATACACTTATAGCAATGATATTGCAACATACACTCCGGATTTTGCTGCTGCAGATCAGGCTAAAGCAAATTTCCTTGCAAATCCACAAATGGATTGGACGGCAATGTATCGTACAAATAACGAAAATATTTCAAACGGAAGTCGTTATATATTGTATGAAGACAGAACTGATGACAAAACTATAGTTGCTAATACGATACTTTCATCTCAATTAGCCGACAACATCGTGATGAATGCTGGCGGAAGCTTTACAAAATCGAATTCAGCAAACTTCAAAAATCTAATAGATCTTTTAGGAGGAACTTATTTTACTGACATTAATACCTTTGGAATTAATGAAGACGAACAACAAGCTGATTTGAACAATCCAAACAGAACTGTTGGCGAAGGAGATAAATATGGTTATAATTATGAAGTGAATGCTACCAAAATAGATGCATTTACTCAATTTAAATTTACATATGATAAAGTCGATTTTTACCTTGGGCAATCATTCACCAGAAGCTCTTATCAAAGAGAAGGCATATACAGAAATGGGTTCTATCCAGACAATTCTTATGGAAAAAGTGAAAAACAAAACTTTGATAATTTCGGTTTCAAAGGTGGAGCAACATATAAATTAACTGGTCAACACTATATTGATTTCAACGGAATTTATATGACAAAAGCACCTAATACAAAAGATGTTTTTCCTAATGCCCGTTTGAACAATGACATCACAGACAACATAAAAAACGAAACCATAAAAAGTGTCGATGCTAGTTATATCATTAGAATGCCAAACCTTAAAGCTCGATTTACCGCTTATTTTAACGAAACCGAAAACACAACAGACATTTCTTTTTACTACGCAGATGCAGTAAGCCTTGGAAATGGTGAATTTGTTTCCGAAGTGGTTTCTGGTCAAAATAAAAGAAACAAAGGAATTGAAGCTGGTTTAGAATACCAATTAACTTCTACTATCAAAGCCACCGCAGTAGCTGCTTTTGGTGAATATACTTACACCAACAACCCAAATTTAGTTATAAAAGCTGATGGAGCAGTAGGAGATATATTCAATGGAAAAGCTTCTATGGAAGGATATAGACAAGCTGGAATGCCTCAACAAGCTTATTCTGCTGGATTAGAATATCGTGATCCAAAATTTTGGTGGATTAGTGCCAATGTCAATTATTTGTCTAATAATTATCTGGATGTTGCACCATTGTTAAGAACTGACCAGTATATTACAAATTCAGACGAAGCTAATTTTCCTTATGATGCAGCATTGTCCGCTAGCTATTTAGCTCAAGAAAAATTTAATGCATTTACACTTGTTAACCTTGTAGGAGGGAAAACTTGGAGAATACAAGAAAAAACGCTGGGATTATTTGCCAATGTCAACAATGTATTTGACATTCAATACAAAACAGGTGGATTCGAACAAGCCAGAAACGCTTCATATAGCGAATTATATAAAGACCATCAAGGGCCAACTCGTTCTTTTGGTCCAAAGTATTTCTACGGATACGGAAGAACATTTATGGTCAACATATATTTAAACTTTTAAGAATTTAGCATTATGAAAAATATAATAAAAATTAGCTGCATCATTATACTAGCAATCGGTTTGTTTTCAAGCTGTGTAAATGATACTTATGATACTCCAAAATTTGGTGAATGTGTAGATCCTAGTTTAACCAAAACTAAGGAAGTGGCGCAAATTTATGCAGTGGCGATTAATCCTGTGGCAACACCGCCAAGTGTAATTCCAAATACGCCAACCTATGCGGCAGACGATATAATTGAAGCTTATGTGGTTTCGAGCGACGAAGGAGGAAATTTTTATAAAAGTATGTATTTCCAACCTACTGATGGTTCTAAAGGATTTAACCTTTCGATAGACGAAGTAAATCTTTATATTAAAGGCTTTCAACCCGGTAAAAAAGCATTTTTAAAACTAAAAGGATTAGCTTTTGGAAACCCGACCGACTTTGGTGTTGGATTGGTTTTTGGTGCTCCACCAACAGAGCAATATGACGTAAATAGACTTGCTACTCAAGAATATCCTAAACATCTTATTGCATCCTGTAATTCAGTAAGCGAAGATGCGATTGTTAATAAAATTACAATCGCACAAGCGGTAAGCGGAGCTTCCTTTTTAAACACTTTGGTGGAAATTGACAATGTGCAATTTACTGATGAAGCTGCTGGAGGAACCTATGATTCAAATAGAAATGATGATTTTGATTCCAGTATTTTTATTACAAACGGAACAACCAATCTAACGGTAAGAACTAGTAGATTTGCAAATTTTGCAGGTTATAAAGTCCCTACTGGTAAAGGGAAAATAAGAGGGGTCTTAACTAGATACAACAATACTTATCAAATTATTATGAGAACAGAACGTGACGTGAACATGCCAAATCCAAGAGTGGATTATACCCCTGCTCTTATTGGTGCAAATTCTGGTATTTTCCCAGGAACTCTAAGTGAAACTTTCGAAAGTTATACCACTTCTCCATCTCAAACTAATTTTCCAAATTATATTAATGATGCTGCAATTGGATCCCGATATTGGGATACAAGATCATTTAATTCTAATAAATACATTCAAGTAACTTCATTTGGTTCCGGTGGTGCAAATAAAGCTTATTTCTTTGTCCCTGTAAATATGACCACTGCAAATAATTTTTCATTTAGGTCTAATATGGGTTTTTGGAATGGTCCTGTGTTAAAAGTGTATTATGTTTTAGCAACAAATTATACAGCAGGTGGCACAATTGATGTAACAAAAATGATTGATATCACTTCTAATTTTACTATTCCAACAACGCCAACTTCTGGTTATGGAAGTTCTTTTACATTTAGTGGTAATTTTGTTATTCCTGCAACCGTAACAGGTAACGGGTATTTTGTGTTTGAATATTCTGGAAATGCTGCTGCTTTTCCAGCATTAACAACAACATTGCAATTGGATAACATTATCGTAAATTAATTATCCTTAAAATAACTCTAAAAGGCTTCTGTCACACAGAAGCCTTTTTTTGTTAATAATTGATTAACGGAAACACCTAAAAATTAACTCAATTAATGATTAACTTTGAACGCTTAATTCTTCAAAAATAATGAAACCTTTTTTTTACTTTTTCGTATTTCTTTTTACTTCTGTTTCCTTCGGACAAGTGGTTATAAATGAACTCGATTCCGATACACCAAGCACTGATGATAGAGAATTTATTGAATTAAAATCTACAGTCCCAAATTTTCCATTAGATGGTTATGTTTTGGTTTTTTTCAATGGCAATGTCGGATCTACCACTGCAAATCAAAGTTATTTTACTATCGGTTTAAACGGACTGACGACAGATGCTAATGGAATACTTCTCATTGGGAATTCACTTGTTTCGCCTTCTCCTGATAAAACTTTTCCCGATAATATTATCCAAAATGGTGCTGATGGTGTTGGTCTTTATTTAGGAAGTCCTGACGATTTTCCAGATTTCACATTAGCAACCTCCACAAATTTAGTAAATGCTTTAATGTATGACACGAATGATGCCGATGCGACAGCATTAATGAATTTATTAGGAGTTACGGCGCAATATAATGAAGGACAAAACAGTCTTCCAGCCACGCAATCCGTTCAAAGAAAAACGGACGGAACTTACGAAACTAAAAACCCAACTCCTGGTGCCAACAATGATGGAAGTGGTATAGTTTTCAACGGAATAACAATAACTACCAACACCGCCAACAAAAATGAAGGAGATAGTTTTTCCATAACTTTCACTACCCAAACTAGCGTAACGAGTGATTTAACATTTACTTACTCCTTAAATAATTCTTCTTTCACCACTACAGATTTTACAGGAAATACAACTGTTTTTATTCCTTCTGGTTCCAATACTTTCACGACAACAATCTCACTTACAGACGATATTTTTGACGAAGGCGATGAAGTTTTAAAAATTAAATTTGGCGCTATTCCACCCCAATATAAACGACTCAATGATAATATCAGTATCCGGGTTATCGATAACGATTTTACTGTTGCGCCGTTTGGAACTCCTTTAAATCCAACTTATGGCATAGTTTCCAGTTCTACTCCTGCTGGATATTATGATTCCCTCGAAGGACTTTCTGGTGCTGCCTTAAAACAAGCCGTTCAAGATATTATTGCTAATCCAGCAGTGGTTCGTGCCCACAATTATGGCGACATCATCGAAATTTTGAAAACCGCCGATCAAAACCCAAAAAATAGTAACGAAGTTTGGCTAATGTATGTCGAACAATCCCGTTCCAAATTAGAATTTCAAGACACAGGAATCAATACCGGAAAATGGAATCGCGAACATATTTATCCACAATCGCGAGGTGGTTATACCGATGGAACTTCTAGCATTCCTGACGGAATAAATATTTGGTTACCCACAAATGCTAATGATATTCTTGCTGGTCACGCCGATGCCCATCATCTTCGTGCCGAAGACGGAGCCGAAAATAGTTTGCGCAGCAATAAAGATTACGGATTAACAGGATACAATGGTCCAAGTGGTACTTTGGGTTCGTGGAAGGGCGATGTGGCTCGTTCTGTTTTTTATATGGCAGTTCGTTATAATGCTTTGAGTGTTGTCAATGGAGATATTGCTGATACAACGGTGGGACAATTGGGGGATTTGGCTTCCTTGTTAACCTGGAATACTTTAGACCCTTCGGATGATTTCGAAATGAACCGAAATAATTATATTTACACTTGGCAAGTCAATAGAAATCCTTTTATTGATTATCCAGATTTGGCTAATTATATTTGGGGTGCAAAAGTAGGTCAGGCTTGGCATTTTAATTTATCGACTAATGATTTTGCTAATTTGAAAGTGAATTTATATCCAAATCCCGCCAAAAAATCAATCACTATTTCAGGTTTGAACGAAGCTGCTACAATAGAAATTTACAGTAGCATCGGTGCAAAAGTATTGGAGACTAAATTCACAGGTGAAACTAAATTAAATGTTGATTTCCCTTCTGGAATCTATTTTGCCAAAATCAATTCAGAGAATAAAACTGTTATCAAAAAAATACTAATTGAATAAAAATATGCAGACTAATTGGTTCTCAATTATTGGAAAGAATGCTAATTTTTATAAATTGCTATTGCTTATTTTTGTTGTCCATTTTTCCACTATTCAAGCCCAAACTCAAATGAAAATACCACCAAGTTTACAAAAAGGAGACACGATAGCTATTTTATCAACAGCCCGAAAAAACATAGACGATAATCTTAAACCAGCTATAGATTTATTGCACAGTTGGGGATTAGAAGTTGTAATTGGCAAAACAATTGGCTTAGACGACAATCAATTAGCCGGAACTGATACTCAACGTGCCGAAGATTTTCAGCAGCAATTAGACAATCCAAATATCAAAGCCATTTGGTGTGTTCGTGGTGGTTACGGTACGGTTCGAATGATTGATTTATTGGATTTTACCAAATTCAAACAAAGCCCAAAATGGATTGTTGGTTTTAGCGATGTCACCGTAATTCACAGTTATTTAAACCGATTAAACATTGCTTCCATTCACGGTGCAATGCCAGTAACAGTCGGAAAAGCAAGTGTAGAGTCAATAGAAAGTTTGCGAAAAGCACTTTTTGGCGAAAGCCTGGAATATGAAATTCCTTTTAGTCCAGCAAACCGACTTGGAAATGCCAAAGGTGAAATTGTGGGCGGAAATTTGTCTATTTTATACAGCCTGATGGGGTCGAATGCTCAGATAGATTGCAAGGGAAAAATTTTGTTTATCGAAGACTTGGATGAATATTTATACCATATTGATCGAATGATGATGAGTTTGAAACGATGCGGCTGTTTTGATGGTTTGAATGG
>CALPPA020000095.1 GCA_943325355.2 Klebsiella pneumoniae
AAAAAAACAAAAAATGTTACGAGCAAGTGCTTTTAACTACAGCTTGATAGACTATGGAATTTTATACTTATCAGCTGCACCTACGACTGGGCAATCACTTGAAGATGCAAAAGCATTAGTTTTAGCCGAGATTGAAAACTTGAAAAAAGGGAATTTTGATGATGATTTGATTCCATCTATTATCAACAACATCAAAAAGAATGAAATTTACGAAACAGAAAAATATGGAGATCGTGCCAGTACTTTGATGGATGCATTTACCTCTGAACTAAACTGGAGAGACCAAGTGGCCTATGTAAATGATTTGTCAAAAATTAAAAAAGAAGATATTGTAGCTTTTGCAAATAAATATTTAGGAGACAACTATGTAGTCGTATATAAACGAAAAGGCGAAAATCAGAATAAAGTTAAAATTGAAAAACCGCAAATTACACCTGTAGAAACTAATGCGGACAAACAATCTGATTTCTTGAAACAAATAAATGCAATGCCAAATAGCCCTTCAATCCCTGTATTTTTAGATTACAATACCGATATTGAAAAGTCAAAAATAGGTAAAGCCGAGGTGTTGTATGTTGCCAATAAAGACAATGAAATTTTTCGTTTGAGATATCGTTACAAAATTGGTTCATTGAATGATTTAAAACAATCAATAGCCTCACAATACATTCAGTTTTTAAGCACTGATAAGATGACTGCTGAGCAAATTTCGAAAGCATTTTATAAAATCGCTTGCAACTTTAGCGTTAGTACTGCAGAGGAATATACAACAGTTAACATCGAAGGACTACAAGAAAACTTTGAAAAAGCGATAAAATTATATGAAGAAGTTATTGCAAATGTTAAGCCCGACGAAGCTGCACTAAAAGCTTTAAAATCTAGAATTACCAAAACCAGAAAAGATAATAAAGCAAATAAAGGCGCAATCCTTAACGGATTAACTAGTTATGCGATGTATGGTACTAAAAACAAGTTTAATAATACACTTAGCGATGCCGAAATTGAGGCGATGACACCACAAGAACTAATGGACCGCATTAAAAACCTAAATAATTATGAGCAAACTATAATTTATTACGGACCAACACCTTTAAAATCATTAGTTTCTACGTTAAGTTTAGTTCACAAAGTCCCTACTAGTTTTGCAGTACCACCGGTTGCTAAATCATTCAAACAAATTCAGCAAACTAAAAACGAAGTTTTGTTTACTGATTATGATATGGTTCAAGCCGAAACCCGTTGGATTCGTAACACAGACAAATACGATGAATCGAAAAGTCCGCTTGTTACTGTTTTTAATAATTATTTTGGAGGTGGTATGGGTTCTGTTGTATTTCAAACCATACGAGAAAGTAAAGCACTTGCTTACAGTACTTATGGATACTACATAAACCCACAAAAGTCAGAGGATGATTACTACATGTTAGGATATGTTGGTAGCCAGGCTGATAAATTTAAAGATGCAACTGTTGCTATGAATGAGCTGTTAACCAATTTACCGGAACTACCTGTTAACCTAGATCTTGCAAAAGTTCAAGTTAAAAAAGATATTCAAACCGAAAGGATTACACAAGATAATATTATCTACAATTATTTATCGTCTAAGCAATTAGGACTAAATGAAGATCCAAGAAAAAAAGTATACAGCAATGTTGATGCTATTTCGATGAACGATCTCAAAAATTTCCACAGCCAAAAACTATCAGGAAAATCATATACCTATGCAATTGTGGCTTCTGAAAAGAAAGTGCCTATGGAGGAAATGAAAAAATTAGGAGAGGTGAAGAAAATTTCTTTAGAAGAACTTTTTGGATATTAAACAAGTAATAGAAAAACAAAGACTGCTGACCGTAAGTCTTTGTTTTTTTTTGGCACTAGTTTTACTTATTTTGAAATACTATTTAATATCTTATTCATAAAATGAAAGTCTATACTAAAACAGGAGACAATGGAACTACATCACTTTTTGGAGGTACTAGAGTTCCAAAAGACCACAATCGCATAGAAAGTTACGGCACAGTTGACGAATTGAATTCGTATATTGGATTAATTCGCGACCAAGAAATGAATCAACACTACAAAAATATCCTGATAGAAATTCAAGATCGTTTGTTTACTGTGGGCGCTATTCTTGCCACGCCACCAGAAAAAGAAGTTAAGAAAAACGGAGAATTGCGTTTAAAAAATTTGGGAATCCTTGAAAGCGACATCGAATTACTCGAAAACGAAATTGACACAATGGAAGAAGCGCTTCCGCCAATGACGCATTTTGTTCTGCCTGGCGGACATCCTACAGTGTCACATTGTCATATCGCTAGGTGTATTTGTCGCAGAGCTGAAAGACTTGCCGTGCATTTAGACCATAACGAACCCGTTGCCGAAATTGTGATTAAGTACTTAAACCGACTTTCTGACTACCTTTTTGTCTTGGCACGAAAGTTGTCATTTGATTTGAACGCTGATGAAGTAAAATGGATACCGAGGAAATAGTAGTCAGTATTCGGTGGTCAGTTTGCAGTGTACAACTGAACACAGTACACCGAATACTGAACACTAAAAATTACGTTCTTAACTTTAACAAAAAATAAATGATTTTTTACTTGTATTTTTCAGTAAAAAAATTATTTTTGCACAAAACTAAACAGACATAAGATGTATTGGACATTAGAATTAGCATCCTATTTAAGTGATGCACCGTGGCCTGCTAACAAAGACGAACTTATTGACTACGCTATTAGAGCTGGAGCTCCATTAGAAGTTGTGGAAAACCTGCAATCTATAGAAGACGAAGGCGAGATATATGAATCAATGGAAGAAATTTGGCCGGATTATCCAACTGACGAAGATTATCTTTGGAACGAGGATGAATATTAAACAAGCAATCAAGAAAAAAGTCTCAAAAGAGGCTTTTTTTTTGTTTAAATTTACATTCTCTAATATAGAGAATAGCACAAAAAATCAATTAAAAATAATAATTACAAATACCAATTGATTAGTTTCAATTCGTAATTCGTAATTCGTAATTCGTAAATAAAAATGAGTTTCATTAATAGCATTATCAAAGCCTTTGTAGGAGACAAATCTCAAAAAGACGTCAAAGCTTTGCAACCTTATTTAGCCAAAATTAAAACATTCGAAAGTGCTTTAGCCGCATTATCTAATGATGATTTGAGAGCTAGAACTACTTTTTTTAAAGAAAAAATAAAACAAGACCGCGCCGAAAAGGATGCGAAAATTGCTTCTTTGCAACTTGAAGCCGAAAATACAGAAGATATTGACAAACGTGAAGATATTTACTTGGCTATCGACGCCTTGGAAAAAGAAGCTTACGAAATATCTGAAAAATCCTTGATGGAAATTCTTCCAGAGGCTTTTGCTGTGGTTAAAGAAACTGCCAAACGTTTCAAAGAAAACACGCAACTACAAGTAACTGCTACTCCTCTAGACAGAGAACTTTCAGCAACTAAATCTTACATAACATTGGATGGTGAAAATGCTACTTGGTCTAATTCCTGGAATGCTGCCGGAAAGCAAATCACTTGGGATATGATTCACTATGACGTCCAATTGATTGGCGGAATGGTTTTACATGAAGGTAAAATTGCTGAAATGCAAACAGGGGAAGGAAAAACATTGGTAGCAACCTTACCCATTTATTTGAATTCGTTGACCGGAAATGGTGTGCATTTAGTAACCGTAAATGATTACTTGGCCAAACGTGATAGCACCTGGAAAGCACCACTTTTCGAATTTCACGGCTTGACTGTAGATTGTATCGACAACCACCAACCTAATTCTGAAGGAAGGAAAAAAGCGTATAATGCTGACATTACTTATGGAACAAATAACGAATTTGGTTTCGATTATTTGAGAGATAACATGGCGCATTCGCCAGAAGATTTAGTGCAAAGAAGACACAATTATGCCATTGTCGACGAGGTCGATTCGGTTTTGATTGATGATGCTAGAACTCCTCTAATTATTTCTGGCCCAGTTCCTCAAGGCGATCGTCACGAGTTTAATGAGTTGAAACCAAAAATAGAAAACTTGGTTAGCCTTCAACGTCAATTGGCGAACGGATTTTTATCGGAATCCAAAAAATTAATCAAAGAAGGAAACACTAAAGATGGTGGTTTTCTTTTATTGAGAGCGCATAGAAGTTTGCCAAAAAACAAAGCCTTAATCAAGTTTTTGAGTGAAGAAGGAATCAAACAATTGCTTCAAAAAACAGAAAACCAATACATGCAAGATAACAATCGCGAAATGCCAAAAGTGGATGAAGCTTTGTATTTTGTGATTGAAGAAAAAAACAATCAGGTAGAATTGACGGATAACGGAATTAAATTCCTTTCGGGAGATACCGATAGCAATTTCTTCGTTTTACCAGACATTGGAACTGAAATCGCTATTATCGAAAAGAAAAATCTAGAGAAAGACAAAGAAGCCGAAGAAAAAGAAAAATTATTCCAAGATTTTGGCGTAAAAAGTGAGCGTATTCATACTTTGACACAATTACTGAAAGCCTATACGCTGTTCGAAAAAGATGTCGAATACGTAATTATGGACAATAAAATTATGATTGTCGATGAGCAAACGGGTCGTATTATGGATGGTCGCCGTTATTCTGATGGTTTACACCAAGCAATTGAAGCCAAAGAAAGTGTAAAAATCGAAGATGCCACCCAAACATTTGCAACAGTAACACTGCAAAATTATTTCAGAATGTACAGTAAATTGGCTGGTATGACTGGAACAGCAGTAACGGAAGCTGGCGAGTTATGGCAGATCTACAAATTAGATGTAGTAGAAATACCTACAAACAAACCAATGACCAGAAAAGACAAGGAAGATTATATTTATAAAACAACTCGTGAAAAATTCAATGCAGTAATCGAAGATGTAACTGAATTATCGAATTCGGGAAGACCAGTTTTAATTGGAACAACCTCGGTAGAGATTTCAGAATTATTGAGTAGAATGCTAAAAATGCGTGGCATAAACCACAACGTTTTGAATGCAAAAATGCACAAACAAGAAGCTCAAATTGTCGAAGAAGCTGGAAAATCAGGAGTAGTAACCATCGCCACCAATATGGCTGGTCGTGGAACGGATATTAAACTTTCGGCCGAAGTGAAAGCTGCTGGAGGTTTAGCCATTGTAGGCACGGAACGTCACGATTCACGTCGTGTTGACCGTCAGTTGCGTGGTCGTGCCGGTCGTCAAGGAGATCCTGGAAGTTCACAGTTTTATGTATCACTTGAAGACAACTTGATGCGTTTATTTGGTTCCGAGAGAGTGGCCAAAGTAATGGACAGAATGGGATTAGAAGAAGGCGAAGTAATCCAACATTCGATGATGACTAAATCTATCGAACGCGCTCAGAAAAAAGTCGAAGAAAACAATTTTGGTGTTCGTAAACGTTTATTGGAATATGATGACGTTATGAATGCCCAACGTGAAGTGATTTACAAACGCCGCCGTCACGCTTTGCACGGAGAACGTTTGAAACTCGACATCGCCAATATGTTGTATGACACTTGCGATTTAATCGTGACCGAAAATAAAGCGACTAGCGATTTCAAAAATTTCGAATTCGAATTGATTCGATATTTCTCTATTACTTCTCCAGTTTCGGAAAGTGAATTTAATAAATTGACTGAAATAGAATTGACTGGCAAAGTGTACAAAGCGGCTTCGCAATTTTATACCGAAAAAACAGAGCGTAGTGCCAGAGAAGCATTTCCTATCATTAGCAATGTATATGAAGATAAAAATAACCAATACGAACGTATTATAGTTCCGTTTACCGATGGAATAAAATCACTAAATGTGGTTACTGATTTGAAAAAAGCGTATGAGACTAAAGGAAATCAATTGGTTGCCGATTTCGAGAAAAACATCACGCTGGCCATTGTAGATGAAGCTTGGAAAAAACATTTACGCAAAATGGACGAATTGAAACAATCCGTTCAATTGGCGGTTCACGAACAAAAAGACCCTTTGCTTATTTATAAATTTGAAGCCTACAATTTGTTTAGTTCGATGTTGAATGGCGTAAATAAAGAGGTGATTTCGTTCTTGTTCAAAGGGGATTTGCCACAACAACAAGCGCCAAAAATTCAAGAGGCAAAACAAGTTCGCCAGAAAGAAAAGTATACCGAGAGTAAAGACGAAATAGTTTCGAGCGAAACTGCCAATAAGGAGGCTGGACAAACGCAACAACGTCAGGTGACAGAAACTATCGTTCGCGACCAACCAAAAATCAATCGTAACGATACGGTAACGATTCAAAATGTGGCCAATGGACAAACTCAAGAAATGAAGTACAAGAAAGCCGAAAGTTTAATTGCTAATGGCACTTGGGTTTTAGTTCATTAATTTTCCTTTGTCATTGCGAGGTACGAAGCATCCGAGCGAAGCGAACGAAGCTATTGTTAATCTCATTTCAATCCTCAATTACGAAAGTAGTTGGGGATTTTTTTTACATTTAAATAAATGAAAAAGTCAAAATTTTTATATTTTGAAAAAAATATTTGTTATATTTACTTCATTAAGACATAAAAAGATAACCTTTAAATATACCTATTATGGCAAAAAGTCAAGATGCAAAAAAAACCGTAAAAAAAGAACCTCTTAAGACCGCAAAGGAAAAGAAAGAGGAAAAAAGAGAAAAGAAAAATAGTCCAAAAAGAGACTGAAATTAGTGTTCAGTGTTCAGTACATAGTGTTCAGTTTTCGTACTGAACACTATTT
>CALPPA020000096.1 GCA_943325355.2 Klebsiella pneumoniae
GGCATTGCCGAGCAACACGCTGTTACATTGTCAGCAGGAATGGCGACGCAAGGAATGGTAGTTTTCTGCAATATTTATTCCACGTTTTTGCAACGAGCTTACGACCAAGTCATTCACGATGTGGCTTTACAGGATTTACCGGTAATTTTTTGTTTAGATAGGGCAGGTTTGGTTGGCGAAGATGGCGCAACGCATCACGGTGTTTTCGATTTGGCGTATTTGCGCTGCATTCCTAATATGATTATTTATTCTCCATTAAATGAAATTGCACTAAGAAACATTTTATATACTGCACAATTGGGACTGAATCATCCTATTGCGATTCGTTATCCAAGAGGTCGAGGTCAAATTGTGGATTGGCAATCCCGACGGTTCGGGACTTATGAAAAAATAGAAATTAGCAAGGCCAAATGCCTCAAAAAAGGAACAAAATTAGCTGTTTTGTCCAATGGTCCAATTGGCAATAACGTTACTTTGGCTATAGCCGAAATGGGTAATCCAGAAACTATTGCTCATTATGATTTTGCCTTTGTAAAACCTCTTGACGAGAAATTATTGCATAGCATTTTCAAGGATTTTAAAAACATAGTTACCCTTGAAGATGGCGTTGTAAAAGGAGGTTTTGGAAGCGCTATTATTGAGTTTTCAGCACAACATAATTACAGTTCAACGGTTAAAACCCTTGGAATTCCTGATGATTTTATCGAACAAGGAACTGTCGAAGAGCTACAACAATATTGCCAAATTGACGTTAGGAGTTTAAAAACTGTTTTTTCATCCTTTTGAAATAAATTATTTTCGCCTTTAAAAACTTAAAAGTCAACAATGAAATTATATAATTTTAGTTTCCTTTTTTTTACATTCTTTATATCCATAAATAGCTTTTCCCAAGACACAATACAAACCCCTATAGTTGTTGAAATCAAATCTATAAACACAATTATAGCTCCCCAAACTCCAACAGTTGTCCTTGCGAAGACCTCAATAAAAATACCTTCACAAATTTTTTCTCATTGGACAAGCAAAAACAAAGTAGGATTTGATCTTAGCGAAATTGCATTTGTAAATTGGAATGCTGGGGGAACGAGCTCTATTTCAGGATTGTTTAAGGGACATTTTATACGTTCGCGATCGGATATCAATAGTGAATGGCTTAACGAATTATTGGTGCGATATGGTGTAAATAAGCAAGATGGTATTGAAATGAGAAAATCAGATGATGAATTCAGATTTAATTCTACTTTTGGTTACAGAAAAGATACATTATCCAATTGGTATTTTACTTCAAAATTCAATTTTAGAACTCAATTTACTAACGGATATAAATACCCTGATACTGACAATCCAATTTCAAAACCATTAGCACCAGCCTATACTTTCCTCGGGGTTGGGGCTGATTATTTCAATAAAGAAAAGAAATTTAATATTTATATTTCACCCTTGACATTCAAAAACACTTTAGTTTTAGACCAAAAACTTGCTGATAAAGGTGCGTTTGGAGTATCTAAAGCAACGTATGATTCAGAAGGAAATTTAATTACACGCGGAAGAAAATCCAGAACTGAAATCGGTTTTTTGTTTACCAATTATTATAAAAAAGACGTTTGGAAAAATATAACTATGGAAAACAGACTGAGTTTATATAGCGATTATATCAATAATTTCGGAAATATTGATGTAGACTGGACACTACAATTTGATTTAGTCGTCAATAAATATGTAAGGACTAATATAGGAATGCATCTCATTTACGATGATGATGTAAAAAACATTGATGAGATTAATGGAGTGCAAGTTGTTTCTGGCGCAAAAGTACAGATACGACAGGCATTAGGTGTAGGTTTGGAATATGTTTTTTAAAACCTAATTCGTTTTCCGTCCGTTAATAGTCTCATATAATTCTAAGGCATTCCCATCGGTCAAAAGGGAAACGTAATGACAAATATGTAACAGCCTTTTGTACAAATCATCTTTTTCTTCCAAGAACTTATCAGGTAACATTTTTAACAATAATTTGTCGTAATTAGACGAATTGCCATCAAATTTATTGTTGAAAGCGGTAATGAATTTATCCAATAAAGTTTGAATGATTTGGTAACCCACAATTTCTTTTTCGATGACTTCGCGGCTTTGATAAATATTTTTGACGCTCAACTTGATGATATCATCCATTTGAACTTTATACTTGCTTTTTTCCGTCAACGCAAAAGGGAAACGACCTTCTAAAATTGCTTCTTCGTTTTCGATAAAAACTTTCACAGCATCATTTATTAAACTGCCAATAGCAAGTGCTCTAAGATAACTAATTCGGTCTTCTTTAGTAGTTAATGTATTATATTTACTCGTATCAATGCTATCCTTGACTAATTTGATTAAATATTCCAAGGCAAAATCTTCGGAAACTAACCCTAAATTTATTCCATCTTCAAAGTCGATAATGGTGTAACAAATATCGTCGGCTGCTTCAACTAAATAAGCCAAAGGATGCCTTTCGAAGCCTATGTCGTTTCCGTCTTTATTTGGAATCATCCCCAATTCTGAAGCCACCTCTTGGAAAAATGCTGCGTCTGTTTGAAAAAAACCGTATTTCTTGTCGGCGATATTTTGCGTTGGTTTTTTAGGTAAACTTTCTTTTGGGTATTTCATAAATGCGCCTAAAGTTGCATACGAAATTCTCAATCCTCCTTCGATTCCAGGACGACTGGCCGTAAGCACCGAAAATCCATTGGCATTGCCTTCAAAATCTATTAAATCCTGCCATTCTTTAGCCGAAAGCTGGTCTTTGAATTGCTGACCTTTGCCAATAGAAAAATATTCGCCAATGGCTTTTTCTCCAGAATGTCCAAAAGGCGGATTCCCGATATCGTGAGCCAAAGAGGCCGCAGCGACAATTGCCCCGAAATCATTTGCCTGAAAACCGTGTACTTCCTTCAAATGTGGATATTTCTCGATGATTTTTTTTCCAACCAATCTACCGATGGAACGTCCTACAACCGAAACTTCTAAACTGTGCGTCAATCGAGTATGAACAAAGTCCGTTTTAGAAAGTGGAATAACCTGCGTTTTATCTTGTAAACTTCGGAAAGCCGATGAAAATATAATTCGGTCATAATCTACTTCAAAGCCCAAACGGGTGTCGTCTTGCTCTATTCGTAAACGTTTGCCGATGTCTCCTTGGCGGCGAAGTGATAAAAGTTGTTCCCAGTTCATTGTGCAGTTTTAGATTTAGCGAATATAATAAAAAGGAGTCGTTTTAAATAAAAACAGCGATCAAAATGACGGCTGAGTCTATTTTTATTGGTTTTGTCAAGGAAATACGACTGCGCCTTTTTTATGATTAAACTCGTGTTTTCGCACCACATAAGTGTCTGAAAATAAATCGTGTAATCCCCTGAAATCGCCCCACAAAAAAGTAAGGAATTCAAGAGGAATAAAGCGACAAAGTGTTCTAATACTTATCGTTCTTTTGTTTGGTCTGGAACCGTTTTTTGTCACCACCATTGTTTGGGTAAAGTATTTTGCAAAAGTTCTCGAAAAATAGGTTTCACTCAAAAAGTAATATAAAAATAATACTATAGCCCAAAAAAATAATCTTTCAAGAGCTGATGTCGATTCAGCCCAATTAGATAATTCATAATTGTTTGTAATATCTCCTATAATAATAAGGGTTGTTCCAATACTACCCATAATAATATGAACAAACAATAAATCGAGAATGCAATTCATAAAACGTTGTCCTCGCGTTGCCCATAAATCGTCCGTAACGGTGAATTCTGTATTTTTCATTGGGAAGGTTTTAAGGTCTATGAAAAATGTTTTTTTGTAGTGATAACTCCCTCAAATATAGTGAATTATTTTTAAAGATTATATTAAAATCGGCTTAATATATCCCTGAATTTAGATTAAATTTTCAGAGCTAAAAGATGTTGAAAATAAATTTTCTAAAATAATTTCTTCATACAAACACTACTTTCAACTCCAATGTAGGGCTCATAATTTGGAATAAATTCAAAACCAGATTTTTTATATAAAGCGATGGCATTCTCTAGTTTGACTGAGGTTTCGAGAATGCAAGAAGTATGTTTTAATTCTCTAGCCCAAACTTCTAATTCGGACAAAATTTTTAAAGCAATACCTTTTCCACGGTGTTCTACAGGTACGAACATCCGTTTAATTTCTGCGACTTGCATATCTGATTTTTTAAAAGCACCGCAACCTACTGCAACATCATTTTTATAACATATAATTACATTATCGATGTAAATTTGATTGTATTGAGCAAAAAAATCTTTTTCATCCCCATCAATATCAATAAGATATTCATCGAAAAGTGCCGTTAGTTTTTGAAAATCTTGGTGGTTAGAATTTGTTCTGAGTAACGATACCATAATTTATTTATTAAAACAAAAACAGCCATCATTATGACAGCTGTTTCTACTATTAATATATGATTTTTTATGACCCACACATTTCGCATTCGTCAGGTCCAGCATTTTTTGCTAATTCGATCATTGCTTTGTATTCTTCGGCTGAAATTTCTGCATTTTCGACTTCAACTTCAACGGCCATTTGTTGCGCTGCTTCGATAGGCTCTGCTTTTTTGTCGTTGTTCAAGGTGAATTTTATTGCATCTACGGCAGCTTTTGTTCTTAAATAGTACATTCCGGTTTTCAATCCCGATTGCCAAGCATAAAAGTGCATTGAAGTCAATTTTGAATAATTGGCATTTTGCATAAACAAATTCAACGATTGCGATTGATCAACAAAATAGCCACGATGACGTGACATATCAATAATATCTTTCATCGACATTTCCCAAACTGTTTTATATAATTCTTTCAAATCTTGTGGAATATCTAGATCTTGAACAGACCCATTGTTTCGCATTAATTCTTGCTTCAAAGTCTCGTTCCAAAGTCCACGTTCTACCAAGTCATTCAATAAATGCTTATTTACGACAATAAATTCTCCCGAAAGTACACGTCTGGTGTAAATATTAGAAGTATACGGTTCGAATGCTTCGTTGTTTCCTAAAATCTGCGAAGTCGAAGCTGTTGGCATTGGTGCAACCAACAATGAGTTTCTCACGCCGTGTTCCATCACTTCTTTTCTCAACGAACCCCAATCCCAACGTCCTGAAAGTTCTTCGTCTTTCATTCCCCATAGATTGTGTTGAAATTCTCCTTGTGAAATTGGCGACCCTTCAAAACTTGAATAAGGTCCTTCTTCTTTTGCCATTTCCATCGAAGCGGTTACGGCAGCAAAATATAAGGTTTCGAAAATTTCTTGATTTAATTTCTTGGCTTCGTCGCTCGTAAAAGGCAAACGCAACATAATGAAAGCATCGGCAAGACCTTGCACCCCAAGACCCACAGGACGATGACGCAAGTTGGAGTTTTCGGCTTCTTTTACTGGATAGTAATTTCTGTCAATCACTTTATTTAAGTTTCTAGTCACACGTTTGGTAACAGTGAACAACAATTCATGATTAAAAGCTTTGTTCTCCACAAACATCGGTAACGAAATTGAAGCCAAATTACAAACTGCAATTTCATCTTTCGATGTAAATTCCATAATCTCGGTACACAAATTCGATGAACGAATAGTTCCTAGATTTTTTTGATTTGATTTTCTATTGGCTGCATCTTTGTACAACATATATGGTGTTCCAGTTTCAATTTGTGATTCCAGAATTTTCTCCCACAATTCGTGTGCTTTGATTGTTTTTCTTCCTTTTCCCGCTTTTTCGTAGTCAGTGTACAATTTTTCGAATTCTTCGCCGTGAACGTCATACAAACCAGGACATTCGTTAGGACACATTAACGTCCAAGGGCCGTCTTCTTGCACACGTTTCATAAACAAATCCGAAGTCCACATCGCAAAAAACAAATCTCTGGCGCGCATTTCTTCTTTTCCGGTATTCTTTTTTAAATCCAAGAACTCAAAAATATCGGCGTGCCAAGTTTCGATATAAATCGCAAAACTTCCTTTACGCTTTCCACCACCTTGATCTACATAACGAGCAGTATCGTTGAACACTCTCAGCATTGGCACAATTCCGTTTGATGTTCCATTAGTTCCACGAATATAAGAACCTGTTGCACGAACATTATGAATAGAAAGTCCAACACCTCCTGCAGATTGCGATATTTTAGCAGTTTGTTTTAAAGTATCATAAATTCCGTCGATGCTATCGTCCTGCATTGCTAATAGGAAGCATGAAGACATTTGTGCTTTTGGTGTTCCAGCATTAAATAACGTTGGTGTGGCGTGGGTAAAGAATTTTTTCGACATCAAGTCGTACGTTTCTATTACAGATTTCAAGTCCCCTAGGTGAATCCCAACAGAAACACGCATCAACATGTGTTGCGGGCGTTCTACTATTTTTCCGTTTATTTTCAACAAATAAGAACGTTCTAAGGTTTTGAAACCAAAATAATCGTAATTGAAATCTCTATTGTATATAATGTGCGAATCCAAGAATTCAGCATTTTCCATAATAACTTTATGCACTTCTTCAGACAATAAAGGTGCTTCTTGCCCATTTCTCGGATTGATATAATGATACATTTCGTTCATTGTTTCCGAGAAAGATTTTTTGGTATTAGAATGTAAATTCGAAATAGCAATTCTAGCAGCTAATTGAGCATAATCAGGATGTGAAATAGTCATGGAGGCGGCAGTTTCTGCTGCTAAGTTGTCAAGTTCTGATGTTGTAACTCCGTCATACAATCCTTCGATTACTCGCA
>CALPPA020000097.1 GCA_943325355.2 Klebsiella pneumoniae
TGCCTATTTTATGCCTCAGACGAGAGGAACAAGATAAAATTTGTACTTTTTAAACTAATTACAACCAACGGGTTAACTAATTTATATTATAGTATATTTGAAAAACGACAAAACGAATTACACGACTGTAAATTTCCTGCAAATAAAACTAAATTTATATCAATTTCGAGAACGAAATAAACTAACATTAAAAAGTAGAATTTGAATTATATGAAAGTAAACTATCTGTTTTTATCCCTTTTTATTTTGTTACAATCGTGTCAATCCATTAAAATAAAAGAAAATAAAGAGCCATCGACTAGGGTTCAAAAACTAATTGGTAACATCAAAGAAATTAGGGTGAGTACGATTAGTAATCCATCACCTACCAATACTTCATCAAAAAATGAAGGTATTACGTCCACTTTTTACGATAGGACAGGCAGAATTATTAAACACGATGACAAATACAACGATAAATTTACTGATTATACTATTTTTGAGTATGATCATAGTTTAGTTACCAAGTCGACTACAACATCTAATTCGGGAAGTCGGGAATTAATGATAACACATAAGTACGACAAGAAGCACAATGAAATAGAATATATTGCTTATTGGGATAAGTTATTAGATTTGAAAAGAGTTATGAAATATGACACTAAGGGGAACGTAATCGAAAAACAATATTTTGATGCAAGCAGCAAATTACATAGACTCGAAAAATTTGACATTGATTATAAGAAACAAAAAGTAACCGTATATGAGTTCGATAAAGAGGGTAAAGCGAGCAATTATGATTTTACTTTTGAATTTGACAAGCACGGAAATCGAACTAAAAGTGAATTGATTAACGTTGCAAAAAAATACCATAGCTGTACTATTGATGAATATGATAAAAAAGGAAATTTTTTAAAATCCTATTCGTGTAATCCTGATGATAATGGAAAAAGTTTTTTAGTTTATAACTATATTTTTGATTCTGTGGGTAATATAATAAAGCAAGAGGAAATTATTAACAACGTTTTGTCTAAAACCACTATAATTGATATTATTTATTGGTAAAATATTCAAATTGGACGCTCTTTGTTTGCAGCAAAATAGTTTTTCTTTAAACTATTCCTTTTTGATTTTTTATCGTTGTACTTATCAATACTTTTTTTAGTATTTTCGTTCATTCAAAGTTTAGAAAATTTAATATAAAACAAATCTATGAATGCCTTAATTATTAGACAAAAAATAGCCGAAAACGTAAAAATTGCAAACCGTTATACGCAGCTTGGCAAACTATTATATGAATTAGAGGCAAGGCAACTGCCTGAGGAAACAACTAATTTTATTAATCAAGAAATCGAACAATTAAATGCTATTTCAGATACCGATAAATCTTTTGTGAAAGCTATTAAAGAAAAAGAAACTAAAATTGTAAAAAGGCTAGAGAAAAAACACAAAATTGTACCAAAAAATTATTACCAAGCACTTTGGATGGTTCTTGGTATGTCTGCATTTGGCTTACCAATGGGAGTTGCATTTGGGTTGAGTATGGGTAATATAGGACTTTTGGGAATTGGTTTGCCAATAGGTATGGGTGTTGGAGTTGGTGTCGGTTCTTATTTAGATAAAAAAGCATTAACTGAAGGGCGACAATTAGATGTTGATCTTAAATATTAAAATTATTAATTACAAACAATTCACAAATTATGAAAAACTTGAAAATAACTTTAGTTGCGCTTTGCTTTACACTTTTTTCGCAAGCACAGAACAAAAAAATCTTAGGCGTTTGGTTCAATCAAGAAAAAACAAGCCGAGTAGAAATTTTTGAAGAAAATAACAAAATATTCGGTAAAATAGTTTGGTTAGAAAACAATAAAAATAAAGATGGTAGTAGTCCACGCACTGACTACAACAACCCTAAAACAGAGTTGCAAAAGAATAAACTTATTGGCACACGTATTTTAAAAAACCTGCAATGGGATGTGGATGAAAGTGAATGGAGTAAGGGTGAAATTTATGATCCTAAAACTGGTAAAACGTATAGCTGCTTCGCTGTGCTGCAAAAAGATGGTAAATTATATATTAAAGGTTTTGTTTTAGGAATGTCGTTTATTGGTAAAAGCACTTTGTGGACAAGGTTTCAATAAATTTTTATTTACTTTTAGCCATTCGTTGGGCATAATACCGCAATACTATTTTTTTGATGTTTTATTCTAAAATAGAAACAATAAGAAAGGATTATTTCTATCGCTTTGCGGATTGAATTATACTATTTAATTCAAAAAATTAAATTTTCATACCCTTATAGATTTCCCTATATTTGTTAATCAAAACAAATTTTCATTGTGAGCGAAATCAATAAACTTAAAATATTCAATGATCCCATTTATGGGTTTGTTATTATCCCCAACGCATTAATTTACGATTTAATTCAGCATCCTTATTTTCAGCGATTGCGACGCATTTCTCAAATGGGTTTGTCTTATTTAGTTTATCCAGGCGCAAATCACACTCGATTTCATCACGCTTTGGGCTGTATGCACATAATGCAAAAAACAGTTGATGTTTTGCGCTTCAAAGGAGTTGCTATTTCTCCTGAAGAAGAAAATGCATTGTATATAGCTATTTTGTTGCACGATATAGGGCACGGACCATTTTCGCACGCAATGGAAAAAAGCATTGTTGAAGACGTGCATCACGAAGCCATCTCTTTACTTTTTATGAATCAGTTAAACGAGGAATTTGGTGGACAATTGAGTCTGGCAATTCAGGTTTTCCAAGGAGATTACCATAGAATATTTATGTTGCAATTGATTTCAAGCCAACTAGATATGGACCGAATGGATTATTTAAAACGGGATAGTTTTTATTCTGGTGTAGCAGAAGGAAATGTAAATTCAGAGCGCATAATTCAAATGATGAATGTGGTAGATGATGTTTTGGTCATAGAAGAAAAAGGGATTTATTCAGTCGAGAAATTCTTGATGTCGAGACGATTGATGTATTGGCAGGTTTATTTGCATAAAACTAGTTTGGTAGCGGAGTTGATTTTGACGAAAGTATTAAAACGTGCGAAACAGTTGACTGAAAAAGGAGTCATTTTGCCTTGTAGTGAACCCTTGATGTTCTTTATGAAAAACAAAATCACTTTAGAAACTTTCGATAGTGAAACCTTGAATTTGTTTTCACAATTAGATGATTTTGACATTATTAGTGCCTTGAAATCTTGGCAAAAGCAGGATGATTTTGTATTGTCTTCCTTGAGCAAAATGATTATCAACAGAGATTTATTAAAAATAAAAGTAAGTGAAGAAAAAGTTTCGAATGAGGAATTACATAGGCTAAAAGAGCGATTTGTATTGGAAAACGATATTACTTTGGCAGAAACCAATTATTTTATTTTTAAAGGAAAAATCAAGAACCAAGCGTATAGCAAGGAAGCCGAACCCATACGAATTTTAAAAAAAGACAAGACTATTGAAGATGTTGTTGAAGCCTCTGACCAATTGAATTTGAAGTCATTATCAAAATTTGTAACCAAATATTACATATGTTTCCCAAAACAACTTGTATAAAAGCCTACATTTAAAATCTATTTTTTATATTTTTGTCGAGATGAAACGAAACAGTACATTTTTTTTGAATATATGTAGAACGTTAAATAGAGAGTTCCATCTTATTCCTATAAAAAATATAATCAGATAAGATGAAATTTACAGCAGAGCAAATAGCGGGTGTTTTAGGCGGTGAAGTCGTTGGTAATCCAAAGGCCGAAGTTTATAAACTGTCTAAAATCGAAGAAGGTTCTGAAGGTTCCATTAGTTTTTTGGCAAACCCAAAATACTTGTCTTATATTTATTCTACTCAAGCAACAATTACTATAGTAAATAACACCTTCATTCCTGAGGGAGAATTAAATACAACATTAATAAAAGTCGAGGACGCCTATTTATCGTTTACTAAATTACTAGAATTTTACGATCAAGCAAAAAAAGGCAATAAGTCTGGAATAGAAAATCCTTCATTTATTTCGGAAAGTGCAAAATACGGAATCAATTTATATTTAGGAAGTTTTAGTTTTATTAGTGAAAATGTGGTTTTAGGTGAAAATGTGAAAATATATCCCAATTGTTTCATTGGAGAAAATGTGGTAATCGGCAATAATGTTACTATTTTTGCTGGTGCAAAAATTCATTCAGAAACAGTAATTGGAAATAATTGTGCGATTTATTCAGGAGCAGTAATTGGAGCAGATGGTTTTGGTTTTGCACCAAATCCCGATGGTACTTTTACAAAAATCCCTCAAATAGGGAACGTTGTTATTGAAGATAATGTTGATATTGGAGCAAACACAACCATCGATAAAGCAACAATGGGTTCAACCATAATACGAAAGGGAGTAAAACTGGACAATTTAATTCAGATTGGGCATAATGTTGAAATCGGTGAAAATACTGTGATTGCCGCCCAAACTGGCATAGCTGGTTCTACTAAAATAGGAAAAAACGGAATGATTGGCGGCCAAGTAGGAATTGTAGGTCATTTAACAATAGGAAATAATGTTAGAATTCAAGCGCAATCGGGTGTTGCACGAAATGTAAAAGACGACGAAGTTTTGCAAGGAAGCCCAACATTTGGCTACAATGATTTTAGTAAATCGTACGTTCATTTCAAGAATTTACCAAAAATTGTTAACGAATTAGAAGAATTAAAAAAACAAATAGTAAATCAAAAAAATGGAAATAATGGTTAAACAGAAGACCATCAAAACGGAAATTTCACTTACAGGTGTTGGATTGCATACAGGAAAAGAAGTTACGATAACTTTTAAACCAGCGCCAATTAATAATGGCTTTACCTTTATTAGATGTGATTTAGAAGGACAACCAGTTATAGAAGCTGATGCAAATTATGTAGTAAATACGCAAAGAGGAACTAATTTAGAAAAGCTGGGTGTCAAAATTCAAACACCAGAACACGTTTTGGCAGCATTAGTTGGATGTGATATCGACAATGTTATCATTGAATTAGATGCATCAGAACTACCTATAATGGACGGTTCATCAAAATATTTTGTTGAGGCTATAGAAAAAGCAGGAATCGAAGAGCAAGAGGCCAAAAGAAAGGTTTATGTTGTTAAAGAAGTAATTTCGTTTACCGATGAAGAAACTGGTAGCGAAATCATAGTAATGCCAAGTGAAAACTTTAGTGTAACTGCAATGGTTGATTTTGGCACAAAAGTATTAGGGACTCAAAATGCTACTTTGAAAAGCATTTCCGAATTCAAAACTGAAATTGCTGATTCAAGAACATTTAGTTTTCTTCATGAATTAGAATCTTTGTTAGATGAAGGCCTAATTAAAGGAGGAGACTTGAACAATGCTATTGTATATGTTGACAAGGAAATTTCTGAAAAGACAATGAATAGTCTAAAAGTTGCCTTTGGAAAAGATGAAATAACAGTAAAACCAAATGGTATTTTAGACAACTTGACTTTACATTATCCAAATGAAGCTGCAAGACATAAATTACTAGATGTAGTGGGTGATTTATCATTAATTGGTACCAGAATTCAAGGAAAAATAATTGCAAATAAACCTGGTCATTTTGTAAATACTCAGTTTGCAAAAAAAATGGCAAAAATCATAAAAATTGAACAAAGAAACCACGTTCCTGTTTATGATTTGAACCTAGAGCCTTTGATGGATATTCATAAAATAATGTCTGTACTCCCGCATAGACCTCCATTTTTATTTATTGATAGGATTTTAGAAATGTCTGAAAGTCATATTGTGGGGATGAAAAATGTTACTATGAATGAAAGTTTTTTTGTAGGTCATTTTCCAGGAGCTCCAGTTATGCCTGGTGTTATCATAGTTGAAGCAATGGCTCAAACGGGTGGAATATTGGTATTAAGCACTGTTCCAGATCCAGAAAATTATTTGACTTATTTTATGAAAATTGACAATGTCAAGTTCAAACAAAAAGTATTGCCAGGCGACACGCTGACTTTTAAATGTGATTTAATTACTCCTATCAGAAGAGGGATTTGTCATATGCAAGCTAATGCTTACGCCAATGGGAAACTAGTTGCCGAAGCAGAATTAATGGCTCAAATTGCTAAAAAACAATATTAAAAATGTTTATAGTTTGTTGTTAATAGCTAAAAACCACAAACCACAAACCATTAACCACAAACCAAACAATATGAATCAACCATTAGCTTATGTTCATCCGGGTGCAAAAATCGCAAAAAATGTTGTAATAGAACCTTTTACGACTATTCATAATAATGTTATTATAGGTGATGGGACTTGGATAGGGTCAAATGTAACCATAATGGAAGGCGCAAGAATTGGTAAAAATTGCAATATTTTTCCTGGTGCAGTTATCTCCGCTGTTCCGCAAGATTTAAAGTTTGGTGGAGAAGATTCATTGGCAATAATTGGTGACAATTGTACCATTCGAGAATGCGTAACCATCAACAGAGGAACAATAGCTTCAGGACAAACAACTCTTGGAAATAACTGCTTGGTTATGGCAACAGCACATATTGCACATGATTGTCATATTGGAGATTATGCAATTATTGTAAACGGAGTGGCACTTGCTGGTCACGTAACTGTTGGTAATCATGCAATTATTGGAGGTTTGGCAGCAATTCATCAATTTATTCATGTAGGTGATCATGCAATGATTTCTGGTGGTTCACTAGTTCGAAAAGATGTTCCACCCTATACAAAAGCTGCAAAAGAA
>CALPPA020000098.1 GCA_943325355.2 Klebsiella pneumoniae
ATAAATTCAACCGCAATGCGATTGAAAAAAGACAAGTTCTTGAATATGACCTTGGATTTTTATTCCGGTGCTTTGATGGCTATTGATTCTGCAAAAAGTATTGGAATTAATGTCGACGTCACAATATTTGATTCACAAGAAACCAAAAATGCTTCCAATATTTCAAGTATTAATCAGGAAAATAATCTGGAATCTGTCGATGCTATAATTGGTCCTTTTTACCAAAACAATGTCGAAAAAACCGCCGAATTATTGGCCAAAAATAATGTTCCTGTGATTTCACCTTTGTCAAAAGACATCGGAAATGCATTCCCTAATTTGTATCAAACCATCCCAACAATTGAAGCGCTGAAAAATGCTGTTTTCGATTTTATGAGAGCAAAAAACGGAAATATTATTGCGGTAGTCGACAAGAAAAAAGAATCTGCTAGAAAATATATTCAGGAAAATCACAGCGATGTGAAATTTGCTGCTCTTCTTGAAAACGGAAGTTTATCACCCGAAAGTTTGAAAGCTTTGTTTGTAAAAGACAAAACAAATTATGTGGTTCTGGAAACCGCTAATACTGGAATGATTAAATGGACAATGGCAACAATGATGAGTGTTATGGCGAATTATAAGGTGCAATTGGTTATTTTGGAACCCAACGAAACTTTAGACACAGATGAGATTAATTTTGAAAATTTGACAAAACTAAATTTGATGTATCCATCCATAACTCGTGAAAACGAATCTCCTGAAGCCAAAATTTTCGAAAAAGAATATAGGAAAGACAACAAGATTTCCCCAAGCACTTATGCCACTCGTGGTTTTGACGTGACTTTTGACACGATGATGCGATTATCCCAAGATAAAAGTTACCAGGAAACCGCTGATGCCATTGCTACGGAGCAGGTCGACAATAAGTTTGAATATTATAAAAAAGCAGACGGAGGTTATACCAATAAAGGGATTTATATTTTGTATTACGATACTGATTTGATAATAAAAGAAGCGAATTGAGTTATCTGTTATCAGTTATCTGTTTACGTGGTTGTAATTGTCTTTATGAATATAGAACAAAGATTTTTTCTTGGGTCTATTCTCTTTATTCTTTTCTCTTTTCTCTTTTCTCTTTTAAAAAATGGAACAAAACCAAAAACAACTCATCAAACTCGCCCACACAAAAATGCCTTTTGGCAAATACGAAGGCAAATATCTCATCGATTTACCGGAGTATTATGTGGTTTGGTACTCCAACAAAGGTTTTCCAAAAGGAGAGTTGGGTGAGCAATTACAGCTCATTTACGAACTAAAACTTAACGGACTTGAGGAGTTAATCCGTAATATTCGAAAACGGTACCCAAAACCGTAGCTTATCTTTTTGTCATTTCGACGAAGGAGAAATCTCATTAGTTGGTCTGGTTATGTGATTTCTCCTTCGTCGAAATGACAATAGAGTAATTAAAAGTTTACGGTTTAGTAACTATAATCACAATTTTATTAAAATCAGCTGCGGCATTAATTACATCTTTGTACTCATCAAATTTGCTTAGCGGATAATTTATGATATGATAAAATTCGGTATTCTCTATGGTAATTTCATCTCCTTTTTTAGAATATTTACTTTCAAAAGCGGCCTGTGTTTTACCATTTATTAGGGTTTTAAAATCCATCGTGAATTTATCAAGATTTTTCACTGTGGCACCTTTTGGCAACACAATTTTAATTTTTCTAGTATAGAGATGCGGATAATCGATTTCAACAGGCAAGGTCCTTTTGTTTTCTTGGTAGAATTCCATTTGTTTGCCTATGGTTTCACCCACAGAAAACAGGTAGTTTTCTCCCGCTTTTTTGGTTAGGTCTTTTCCGTCAAAAGTCACGTTTAAGACAAATGGTTTTTTTCCTATAAAATCTGTTCCATCGTTTTCAGTAGTCAAGGATTTATATTCTGCTTCAACGGTATAATTTTCGGCAATACTTTTTAAGACTGTTTTATATTGTTCAGCCGATGCGAAATCTTTGATGGGTTGGAAATTCAAAGCGGAATAGCCACCAAAAGAAATGGAACTTGTAATTACCGGATTTTCGATATCCTGAGTAAAATCGGCGGTAATGTTCATTACATCGTGAGTAACTTCACTTCCTGGGATTTCGATAAAATTAATTTCACCAATACCTACTTTAACTCCAGAAAATGTTTTTTCCTTGATAAACAACCCATTATTATTGGCAATTGTGGGAGGAAAGAGTGGAATTCGATATTCAATTTCTGTTGGTGTCAAGTATCTGTTGATGGTTGGAAAATAGAACAACAATTCGCTCAAGTTTTCGAAACTTTCAAAGTCTTTGTCAAATGGAATTTTGTATCTGTTTGACGTGAAAACCATATTGTTTTCGATTTTGAAGTTTTTGAAAATAGCCAAATACAATTTTAAAATATCAGTTTGATTTGCTTGCTTTGTATCAATGATTGCCGATACGTTTTCTTTTGTATCAATGTATCTGTCGTAGGTAATTGTTTTTTTGATTTTGTTTTCAATGTTCCAAATTTGTTCTTGTACATCATCAGATTTTGGAATTGAAGCACAAAATGCGTCTAATGCGGTCTGTTGTTTTTTGTCCAATACAGGATTCAGTCTTTCGTATACACCTGTCGAGAATTCCTTAAAACTGTTCAAGTCCCTACCGCCAGATAATTGATTTTCATTCAATTTGAATCGAAATGTTTTCAATTGTAATGCCCAATTAGAGTATTGCTCATCATTGTCTAAAGCAGGAATATCCTTTTCTGAAATCGAGAGAACGACTGAGTTCTCCAACTTTTTGTCATCGATTATGGGTTGGCTCAGTCCGTTGTAAGATTTGGTTTTAAAAATCAGATAGTTTGGATGTATTAATTCAAAACTCAAGTTGGCAATTGGATATTCATCCTGCATTTTAATAGTTTGTCCAGTAAATTCGGGGCTTTCTTGCAGCACATAAATTTTTTCGATTATGGCTCCTTTTTCTAATCCATTCACGGCAAAATAATTGAATTTCATTCCTTTTTCTTGGTCAACATCTTCTTTGATGTCTTTTTTATCCAGATTGATGACCGTTCCGTTTTTCAAAATAACTCTAGCTTTATTCACTAAAACACTTTCATTTAGACTAAAAGGAATGTAAATTTTATTATTGCGTTCAATGGCATCATCAGAATTGATGTAGATTTTTTCGTGCAGTAATTGAAACTGAACAGCAGATTTTCCAGTAACCACAAATTCAATTTTTGAGGTATGATCCAGAATTACTTCTTTCTCGTTTTTATATTTTTCTGGAATTTCGATAGCGGTTACTTTCTCGTTCCAATCATAATTTTTAAAGGAGTATTCTTGTGCATAAAATAAGGATGTACTTATAATTGCCAATGAGGTAAAAATGTTTTTTAAAAGGGGCTTTTTCATTATTGTTCTAATAAAATTAGTGTATCGGAGTAATTATTTTTTAGGTCTTTTATGGTCTTGTTCCAAAGTTCAAAATCAGCTTTATCAAGCATCAATTTTTTTTGTTTTAATTGTAAGGTTAAGAATATTTTGTTGTTTTTTATTTCATAGACAAAATCTGCATTTATGTAATTGTTGTCTAAACTAAAGTTTTTTGGTAAATATTTTACTGTGCAATTTTTTGGTATCTCCAGTTCATACTGGCTGTTTATATAGTTTAAATGTTCAAATTCAAATTGTGAAGAACGGTCTTTTTCAATTATTACTTTTTCTAAAGGTTTGTCCAAAAATAAATTGATATAGATTTCCTTATCTACTCTTATGATGTAATTTCCCAAATCGAAATTGTAGTCTATTTGATACGGTTTGTCCCGATCCTTTATATTTTCTTCAGTATACTCTTTTAAATTAAACTTGTTATTGCCTTTTAAAACAAGGCTTTTAATCATTTCAAATTTAATTTTGTTTGTGGAATCCCCTAAACGAGATAAAATTCGACTCCTGTTGTAGCCATTGAATTCTATTTTACCAGAACCTACGAGTTTGTCTTTTTCGATACTAATTTTTACTTGCTCTTTTATTTCGTTTTTTTCGGCAGGAACTATTGGAACCGAGATAATTTTATAAGAATCTCCATCGCCATATAAAGCCTCTTTTCCTTGGATAAAACCGGTAGGAATTCCATAAAGTGTTTCCTTGTCTGTAGCATCGAGGAAAATGTATTCTTCTCCTTTTTTATACAGCGCTATCATATGATTGTCAACTGCTGGAGTTGGTAATTCATTGTAAGAGTAAGGAATATCGCGTGTTCCAATCCAAGAAATAAAAACATTTTTTACATTGGCATATTTCGCCATAGCTGTAATAATACTTGCCATATCCTTGCAATCTCCAAATTTTCTTTCACAAATTAAACTCGCTTCTCGAGGAATAAATCCTTCATATCCGTACTCAAAAGCAATGTATTTGATGTTGTCTTTTACCCAATAAAATATGCTTTTCACCTTGTCGTCATCATTGGTTAGATTTTCGGTGATTTTGAGCGTAATTGCTTTTAAAGCAGGATCTTCAGTCTGGTTTAGATTTTTTGTAAATCCTTTGTAATAATCAAATAAATTGTTGATATCGCCTAAAACGGTAACCTTTTGATTGTTTAACTTATAATCTTTGATGTAAATATTGATGTGCGGAACTATATATAAAAAACCGGGTGAATTGCCTTCTAATTTTACTGGTTTTACATCTTTTAATGTCCATTTGTAAATCCATTTTCCCTTTTTTTCTGTTTTTGAAAATTCAATTAAATTAGAATCATCATTAAAAATTTTGAAACCTATATTGATGTTTTTTTCTGTTTTAATCTCTAAAGTGGAGTTTTTTATGGGTAATCCACCACCAAAAATAAATTTATGCAATAAAAAAGGGTCTTCAATTTGAGTTTGATAATTGTATACTTTCCTAGCTCCCGCTTCCAGATTTGGAAATATCAATTGACGCTGTTTTACATCATCATAAAAAACGGCACTTTGAGTGGATTGAATTTCATTTGTTTGGGTAACCTTTATTCTCTTTTCTTTTCCGTTATCATTAATAAGGGTGAAAGCATCATAACTTTGTAATTTTACCAACTCAGAATAACTGAACGATTCTTTATTGTTTAATATCCCATTTTCATTGAGAATTAGGGACTCATAATGATTGTTTTGGATCACTTTTATTTTGTCGCTTTCTATTGAAAACTCGTAGGATTGAATGTCATTTAGGACTAATTCATTAAAATCAGGGAATTGTTTTTTATATTCTTCCAATGAATTTTGAGCATTTCCCATAAAAGCAAAAAGCACAATAAAAAACAGTAAAAGTATTTTCTTCATTTTCATTTTAAATTTGACCAAATATAGATGTTTTGGATAAAAGGCGTAAGAATTTAAGTAATTTTTAAGTATTAATTTCTAAATCACGAATGTAATCTCCGTATTCAAAATAGAACATTTCTATGTTGTGCATTTTCTCGTGGAAGAACTCAAATATTTCCTCCCAATATTTTTTATTGCTGACGCTTATGTCTGTTTTTTCGACCCAAACTCGACTGATGGTTTTACCGTTTTCTAACACGAAGTTTTTCTCGAATACCAAGTCTTTTACGAAATCATCTTCTAGAATGTGTTTTAGAGATTCTAGTTTTTCAAAATAGACGATTCTTTTGTCGTCATTTCGGTGTTCAATGTCAATTAATACCTGTGCTTTTTTGTTGTCAACATAAAACTTAAACGAAAAATCCTTGATTTTGGTGTCATACAACACCCATTTTCTGGGATATTTGTCTGCAAAATCTATCCAAAATTCTCGTTTTAATCTTTGAGATTCCTCTTTGCTATACATTTATTGCTTATTGTTTATTTTCCTTGCCATTGCCATTTCCATTGGCATTGGCATTGCCATTGAAATTGATTATATTTACAAAACCCTTTTTTGATTTACAAAAATAGACTTTGATTATGGATTTTCAAGAGTTTTTAAAATATGTTCCAAAAATAATGGAAGCTACCCTTCCTGCAAAAGAAGCGCATTATAAAATGGCACCTTTGGAGCGGATTGAGAGTATGGATAAATTCGAATTTCAAAGTAAAAATCCAAAATTAGCAGCCGTGATGATGTTGTTTTATCCTAGAAATGGGAGGACTCATTTAGTGTTAATTGTTCGAAATTCATACGAAGGTGTTCATTCAGCACAAATTGCATTTCCTGGAGGCAAATTCGAACCAAAAGATAAAACCTTTGAAATTACTGCTTTGCGTGAAACATTTGAAGAAATCGGAATCCACCCGGATAGAATGGAAATTCTTAGGCCTTTTACCCATTTATATATTCAACCCAGTAATTTTTTGGTTTATCCCTTTTTAGGAATTTGTAAAGAAGAAATTTTTTTTATTCCAGATTCAAGCGAAGTAGCAGCTATTATTGAGCTACCACTTTCTGTTTTTTTGGGTGACGATGCTATTGTAAGTGTTACTATTTCAACATCTTATGCGAGTAATATAATGGTTCCAGCTTTTAAAATTGGGGAACATATCGTTTGGGGTGCAACTGCAATGATGTTGAGTGAGTTGAAAGAAGTACTAAAAAAAGTACTTTAATTTATAAGTTTTCGTAAGTTTGTCGGCTAAAATCACACAAAACACATTTTTTTATGCGA
>CALPPA020000099.1 GCA_943325355.2 Klebsiella pneumoniae
CTGATTTATATCAACTTATGGTTTGGCGGATTCAAGTTATAAATTAAAGTGGTTAAAATCTGATACAAAATACATATTGTTCCTACCCCAACGGATTGAAATCCATTGCTATAATATGAATCGTTCCTACGGAACTCAAAATCTCATTCATCATATCAACCAACGGATTAAAATCCGTTGCTACAATATTGTTCGTTCCTACGGAACTTTTATGTACTTCAAAGAGCCATCGGCTCGACACATATTGTAGGGCTGGACTTTAGTCTATTTTGGTGTGTTTTTAAATTTGGATTTTGATTTAGAAAAACCAGCTCGCCACAAAAATTGCTGTAATCACGCAAATCACGTCAACTAGAAGCATCGTTCCTAATGCGTATCGGGTGTTTTTGATATTAACCGAACCAAAATAAACCGCAATTACATAAAAAGTACTTTCGGCACTGCATTGAAAAATACTACTTAGCCTTCCTGTCATCGAATCGGCACCAAAAGTATTCATTGAATCTATCAAAAATCCTCGTGAACCTGCGGAACTAAAAGGTCTAAGTAAAGCTACTGGTAAAGCGTCAGTAATTTCTTTACTTACTCCCATATTCGAAAAAGCAAAAGCAATCCAGTTACTAATAATTTCGAATAAACCGCTGTTTCTAAATAAAGAAATAGCCACCAACATGCCTAAAACATAAGGAAAAATAGTCACTCCAGTTTTAACGCCATTATTAGCACCCGTTACAAAGGTTTCATAAACAGTCGTACTAGCTTCAGTGAATTTTTTCTCTTTGATAAACGAAAAGATCAAAGTAAAAACAATAATTCCCACCAATATCAAAGCGGAAAGGTTAGAGGTAAAGTAGTTTTTACCAATTAAATCCAAATGATTTACGTACATCAACAAACCAATAATGGCTGCAATTAATACCATTAACCCTATAACTAAAGAAGCACTTCTGAAATTAATTTTTTGTTTGATTCCAACAATCAGAAAAGCAGCAATTGTTCCAATAAAAGAGGTGATAATGCAAGGTAGCATCACATCAGCTGGGTTGCTGGCATTGGCGGCAGCACGATAACCAATGATTGAAGTGGCTATCAAAGTAAGTCCAGAAGCGTGCAAACACATAAACATAATTTGGGCATCACTGGCCTTGTCTTTTTCGGGATTAATTTCTTGTAAACTTTGCATCGCTTTTAATCCAAAAGGAGTGGCGGCGGAATCCAATCCCAAGAAATTGGCGGCAAAGTTTAAGGTCATATAAGAAATAGAAGGATGGTTTTTGGGAATACTTGGAAACACTTTTACAAATACCGGGCTCAAACCTTTGGCTAATTTTTCTGATGCTCCGGAAATGATTAAAAGTTCCATCAAGCCACAGAAAAAGGCCAAATAAGCCATAAGTGGCAAGATTAAATCGAGTAAGGTGCTTTTGCAAGTGGGCAATAAACCATCGGATTTTTGTACACCACTGAAAATTTTCACTACTTTATTTTTATAAACATAAGTTGTATCAGCATTTAACGTATCTCTATTGATAATAAAGGTTTTTTCATCCGATTTATTGATGCTATCTTTTATAAAAACAGGAATCTGATCGATATATTTTTCTGATATCAGAATTGGATCGTCTTTTTTTCCATTTAATACGTTGTCAATTGTGTAGCTGTTACCAGAAAACAAACTGAAAATCACAAATGCAATTGAAGAAATAAAGATTACCAACCAAAATCTACTCAATACCATAATATATAATTTTTGTAAATGTAATAAATCAATAACAATTGCAATATCAATTACAATAGCAATAAAAATACTTAAACGTGAATAATTTCCTCTTCAATCAATAAATCTTCGCGGCGAAGTCGAAGGAAAATTTGCGCCACGGCTATAGTGTCTTTTTCACAATACGTTACAATTCTATCAATGTCTTTGTCCACATAAAAAACGTGACCTACTTGACTACCATCGATATCTCCTTTTGGAGAAGGAATTCCAAGGACTTTACACATTAATTTCAAGGAAGTAAAATGTTTGTAGTCACCAAACTTCCACAATTCTAAAGTATCTAAATGAGGAATTTCCCAAGGTTTCTTGCCAAATAAATTCAGTTTGTTGGGAATGGCAATGTTGTTAATAATCATTCGCCGAGCAATAAACGGAATGTCGAATTCCTTGGCATTATGACCACACAAAACGTGTTGCGGTTGATTGAAATGATTGTTCAAGAGATTGATAAAATCGAGTAGAATTTTCTTTTCGTCTCCAAAAAACGAAGTCACTCTAAAATTTCGAATATCCCCTTTGATAGTAAAATACCCAACAGAAATACAAACAATTTTTCCGAATTCGGCCCAAATTCCGGCTCGTTCATAAAACTCTTCTGGCGTTGATTCTTCTTTTCGTTGGTATTGGGTTTTGAGTTCCCAAAGTGTTTTCATTTCATCGTCCAAAGAATTGAAATCGGCTACTTCCGGAACAGTTTCGATGTCGAGAAACAGAATGTTATTGAGATTGATTTTTTCTATCATAATTTAATTTTTAAGCAACGAATTCACGAATTTAAAGAAAAATAGATGAGCGTGTTACAAAAAGATAGAAAATTCTTGAATTTGTGGTAACCAATTTAAAACAAACTTCCTTGAGTATTAGGATTTTCTTGTTCCAACAACCATTTTTTTAGCCATAATCCGCTGGCATAACCCGTAAGTGAACCGTCAGTTCCGATGACTCTATGGCAAGGAACGACAATCCAAAGTGGGTTTTTTCCATTGGCTGATGCCACGGCACGAATCGCTTTTACATCTCCTAATTTTTTGGATAATTCAAGATAAGACATCGTTTTTCCGAAAGGAATTTCGAGTAAGCCTTTCCAAACTTTCTGCTGAAATTCGCTGCCGGATGGGTTCAATTTGAAATTGAAATCTTTTCTTTTTCCTTCGAAATAATCGTTGAGTTGGGAAACAGATTCTTTTAAGAAGTCTGGAATTATTGCAGAAATGGATCCATCATCTAAAACGGAAATTACGGAAATGCCATTTTCATCTCCCATTATTTTAGCGATTCCTAAAGGCGTTTTGATGTAAGTGGTTTCCATAATTATGAGGGTGATTAAAACGCAAAGTTTTTCGCAAAGCAAACAAAGAAATTAGATAAAAAAACTATCTCGATTGAAATGGTTGTTTTTTTAGCCCTGATTACTTCACTTAATTTCTATTTTTAGAGGAGTTCAGTGAACTTCGTTTGAAGCGGCATCCCACGCTTTTTCAGTGTGGATATAGCGTATTACAGGAATAGATTCTAATCCTTGGACTAACCTAGGATGACAATTATTTTAAATTTGAATTAACATAAGCTTCTAAAGCTTTTAATTCTTCTTCGGAAAAAGTCTTTGTGAGTTCTAAATTGGGTTTCATTAATGCATATTGGGTTGGATCAACGATTGGCTCAGCCTCACCTTTCAGGAAGCTAACCATATCGCCATTTTTGTCTTTATAAATTTTGGCAATGTCTTGCAAACTTGGTCCAACGAGTTTTACGTCGGTTTTGTGACAAGCAATACAAGCGCCTTTTCCGTTAAAAATTGATGCCCCCAAATCTTCAGTTTTTTGAACTTCAGTTGTCGTTTCGGGTTTTCCAAAAGACTCTTCTGATCCGTCTTTTTTACAAGACACTATAGTCATTGTAACGATAAATAACACTGCTAACAATACTGATTTTTTCATTTTTTATTTATTTAAAAGTCTTGCCGCTTCTTTGGCAAAATAGGTTGATATAATATTGGCTCCAGCTCTTTTGATGCAGTACAATTGTTCGATCATAATCTTGTCGTGGTCGAGCCAGCCCCTTTCGGCAGCGGCTTTGACCATAGCATATTCGCCTGAAACTTGATACACTGCCACGGGAACGTGAACTGCATTTTTTACTTCGCGAACAATGTCAAGGTATGCCATTCCTGGCTTTACCATTACAATATCTGCTCCTTCGGCAACATCGTCTAATGTTTCACGAATGGCTTCGATGCGATTGGCATAATCCATTTGGTACGTTTTTTTGTCTTTTGGAACATTCTCCATATCGACTGGAGCGCTGTCTAGAGCATCACGAAATGGGCCATAAAATGCCGAAGCATATTTAGCGCTGTAACTCATAATTCCCACATTATGATGACCGTTTTCTTCTAATGCTTTGCGAATGGCAAGTACGCGACCGTCCATCATATCGCTTGGCGCTACAAAATCGGCACCGGCTTCGGCGTGACTCAAACTCATCAAGGTTAAAGCTTCGATTGTAGCGTCATTAATGATTTGTCCGTTTTTTATAATTCCGTCGTGGCCATAAATAGAATACGGATCTAATGCTACGTCTGGCATCACAATCATTTCAGGAACGGCGTCTTTAATGGCTCGAATGGTTTGTTGCATCAATCCGTCTTTGTTCCAGGCTTCGACACCTAAATTATCTTTCAGGTTTTCGCTAACTTTTACGTAAATATTGACAGCCTTAATACCCAAATTCCAAGCTTCTTTGACTTCCTTGATAGTGTTATCTAACGAATGACGGTAGATTCCTGGCATTGATGGAATAGCGATTTTCACGTCTTTCCCTTCGGCGACAAACATCGGGAGCATAAAATCAGTTGGACTTAATGAAGTTTCACGAACTAGGGAACGAATGGATTCGTTGGTTCTTAAACGGCGATTTCTTTGTAATGGGAACATACTATTTTGTTTAAATTGTTTAAAAGTTTAAGGTTTAAAGTTGTTTTACTTTGTGCTTAAACCCAATCTATTGGTTTTTCTAATACTTTTATTAATTTTTCTTCTTCGCTTCCTTTTTCGGGATGATGGTCATAAACCCACTGAACGTGTGGCGGCAAACTCATCAAAATACTTTCGATTCTGCCATTGGTTTTTAAGCCAAATAATGTGCCTTTGTCGTGTACCAAATTGAATTCGACATAACGACCGCGACGGATTTCTTGCCAAGTTCTATTGGCATCCGAATATAGTAACTTTTTTCTTTTTTCGACAATTGGAACGTAGGCTTCCAGAAAACTATTGCCGACTTCTGTTACAAAGTTGAACCAATTTTCCATTGATATTTGCTTCGCCTGTTCGCTATCGCTCGAGTCATCGGTTGCTTTGCAATAATCGAAAAACAATCCACCTATTCCTCTAGCTTCATTTCGATATGCATTCCAAAAATAAGTGTCACATTGTTTTTTATATTTTGGGTAAAACTCCGAATTGTGTTTGTCGCAAGCGGTTTTACAAGTTTGATGAAAATGTGTTGCATCTTCCTCAAACAAATAATAAGGCGTTAAATCTTGTCCCCCACCAAACCATTGCTGAATCACGTTTCCTTTATCATCATACATTTCGAAATAACGCCAATTAGCGTGAACCGTTGGCACCATTGGGCTTTTTGGATGCAAAACCAAACTCAAACCACAGGCAAAAAAATCAGCTTCACCCACGTTGAACAATTTTTGCATAGAATCCGGTAATTTTCCGTGTACCGCCGAAATATTAACGCCGCCTTTTTCGAAAACGGCTCCGTTTTCTATCACGCGTGTCCGTCCGCCTCCGCCTTCTGGTCGTTCCCAAATATCCTCACGGAAATTGGTTGCACCATCAGCCTCTTCTAATCCTTTGCAAATCTGGTCTTGGAGGTTTTGTATGTATTGGTAAAATTTATTTTTCATTTTTTCAATTCATATAATTCCATATCTAAAGGCAATTTATTTGGTGGAGTATATTCATTCAAAAGTGTTTTCTGCCAAATAAAATTACATTTTTGGGCAACTTTAGCACTTCCGATATTGTCTTTATGAACAATTATTTGAAGTTTTTCAAGTTCTAGAATTTCAAAGGCATATTTCGAAACTGCATTTATTGCTTTTGACATCCAGCCTTTATTTTCATATTTTGAATCAATACAATATGCAAATTCGCCTTGTTTAATTTCCCAATTAATTTTTTTGATTATAATAATTCCTGCTATTTGATTTGTTTTCAATTCTTTTATTGAAAATGTAAATTCAGATTTTGATTGGCTCTCAACTTCTTTATCAATTATATATTTTTGAGACGCTTCTAATGATATATTTTTAGATAATGTAATTGGAAAATACCGTTTAAATCTTTCAGAATTTGATATCATCATTTCAGAAAGACTTTTTGCGTCTTCGGCTCTTAAAAAGTCAATATAAAAAGAATCAAAATGTATCATATTACTGCTTATATTCCTTCACCGCATCAATAAATGCTTTGGCGTGATCTACCGGAATATTTGGCAAAATTCCGTGACCTAAATTGGCGATGTATTTGGCTGCCCCGAATTCGTCAATCATTTCGTGAACCATTTTCTTAATAACAGGAATTGGCGAAAGCAATCTCGACGGATCGAAATTTCCTTGTAAAGTGATATTTCCGCCAGACAAATAACGGGCATTTCTTGGCGTACAAGTCCAATCTACTCCCAAAGCCGAAGCTCTACTTTTCCCCATTTCGCCAAGTGCAAACCAACAACCTTTTCCGAAAACAATGACTTGCGTTTCGTCAGCCAAAGCTTCTACAATTTGGTTGATGTATTTCCAAGAGAACTCTTGATAATCCACTGGCGAAAGCATTCCACC
>CALPPA020000100.1 GCA_943325355.2 Klebsiella pneumoniae
ACAACTACTTTATTTTCATCAGATTGAACTAAGGTTACATTCAATTGATCAAAGACTTTCAACTCATCAAAATTTTCTAATTTGATGGTAGTTTGACTAAAATTCAATTGTGAAATCATCACAAATGTTACTAAAATTATCTTTTTCATTTTTTTAAAATTTAATTTCTTTATTATTCATTCCTTCTTATAAAATTAAAATCCAATTGCTTTTTAACTAAATCAGCATTTTTAACTTTTACATAAATTTCGTCACCTAATTGCAACAACTCTTTTGTAGTAGCGCCAACTAAAGCATATTGCTTTTCGTCGAAAGTGTAGTAATCGTCTTTTATTTCTCGAATTCGAACCATTCCTTCGCATTTATTTTCGATGATTTCAACGAAAATTCCCCATTCGGTTACACCTGAAATCACTCCTAAAAATTCTTGATCGTTGTGGTTCTGCATGTATTTTACCTGCATATATTTGATAGAATCACGCTCAGCATTCGATGCTAAACCTTCCATTGTAGAAGAGTGCAAACATTTTGCTTCGTATTTTTCTTCATCGACAGATTTTCCTCCATCGAGATAAAATTGCAATAATCGATGCACCATCACATCAGGATAACGACGAATAGGCGAAGTAAAATGACTGTAATAATCAAAAGCCAATCCATAATGTCCAATATTATCGGTCGAATATTTAGCTTTACTCATTGTTCTAATCGCAAGAGTATCAATTAAATTCTGTTCTTTTTTTCCGGAAACATCATTTAATAAAGCATTCAAGGATTTTGAAATATCACCTTTGTTTCTGAAATCTATTTTGTAACCAAATTTTGAAATCACGGTTTGCATCGCAATCAGTTTATCTTCATTGGGTTCATCGTGGATTCGATAAATAAAGGTTTTCTTTTGTTTTCCAATGTATTCGGCCACTTTTCTATTGGCTAAAAGCATAAATTCTTCAATCAAATGATTGGCATCTTTAGAAATTTTGAAATAAACACCTTCTGGTTCGCCTTCATCGTCTAAATTAAATTTTACTTCGACTTTATCAAAAGAAATAGCTCCATTATTCATTCTGTTTCTACGAAGAACTTGAGCTAAATCTTGCATTTTAAGCGTTGCTGCGACAATTTCATCCGAAACTGTATAAGAACTTCCTGTTATTGATATTTCTGCTGGAATGGTGCTGCCTTTCGTTTCTATAATATGCTGTGCTTCTTCGTAAGCAAATCGTTGATCTGAAAAAATTACAGTTCTTCCAAACCATTGATTGACCACTTGAGCCGTTTCGGTGATTTCGAAAATAGCTGAAAATGTATATTTTTCTTCTTCAGGACGCAACGAACAAGCAAAATTAGACAATACTTCAGGTAACATTGGTACAACTCTATCTACCAAATACACTGATGTCGCTCGTTGATAAGCTTCATCATCCAGAATTGTTCCTTCCTGAAGATAGTGTGAAACATCTGCAATATGAATTCCTATTTCGTAATGACCGTTTTCTAATTTTTTGAAAGATAAAGCATCATCAAAATCTTTCGCATCTTTTGGATCAATCGTGAAAGTCAACGTATCACGCATATCTCGACGATTTTTGATTTCTTCTTCAGTAATCGAAGTATCTATTTTTTGAGCATACACTTCAACATCTACTGGAAACTCAGCTGGTAAACCGTATTCAGCTAAAATGGCGTGAATTTCAGTATCGTGTTCTCCAGGTTTTCCAAGCACTTTTATTACGGAACCAAAAGGACTATCAGCTCGTTTTGGCCAATCTTCAATATGAACCAAAACCACATCACCTTGTTCTGCTTCGCCTAATTTATCTTTTGGAATAAAAATATCAGTGTACATTTTAGGATTAGCAGTCGATACAAAAGCAAAATTCTTTTGGATATCAATTACACCCACAAAATCTGTTTTAGCTCTTTCGACCACTTCAATCACTTCACCTTCAGGTCTTCGTCCTTTTCTACGATTATAAACATAAACTTTTACTTTGTCTTTATCTAAAGCTCTGTTTAAATTATTAGTCGGAATAAAAACGTCTTCTTCTAATTCAGGGCAAACAAAATAAGCTGTTTTCCGTCCAGTCATATCAATGGTTCCTTCGTAATAATCTTGACTAATTGCCTTAACAAGATATTTACCTGGTTCTGTTTCAACTACTTTTTTTTGTGCTGCAAGTATTTTTAAATCTCTTATAATTTCGTTTCTACTTTTAGTATCATCTTTCTCTAAAATAGCGGCTATTTGCTTATAATTGAATGCTTTATTAGCATTTTGAGCTAATATTTTTATTATTTTATTAGAGAAGTCTTTCTCTTTATTTTCTGGTTTTCTCAACTTTTTACTCATAAATATTTTCTTAAAAGTCTAAAATTACGAAGAACTATCAAGACTTAGAGTATTACCTATTAAGATTTATCTAAAATATAACTTTCGTATCTTTATAAAAAAAGTAAAATGGAAGAATTTAAAACCATTGCTATATTCAATTATACTCACGAAATCGTGGTTCTAAAACATAGACTCGAGCAAGAAGAAATTCAATATTATTTCGAAAACGAAACAATGTCTTCTATTGCTCCATTTTATTCCAATGCGTTGGGTGGAATTAAACTAAAAATTCATCCAAATGATTTTGAAAGGGTTCAAGAAATTTTAGATAATTTAAATAACAATCTTAAAATAGTTTAAAGTTGTCAACATCTATTAAAAACAACAAAAAGAAAAAGAAATTTAAATTAATTTTTTAATGGTTATTATAGCGTGTTAATAGTTATAATAAGTTTATATTTAAATATATTTTTTATTAGATATCTATTTTTATAACGATTTATTAACATAGTTTTAAGATGTTAAAAGGTTTATTTTAAAGTGATTTTAAAAAATAATTAACAACGGTTAATAATAAAAAAAGGATTGATTTTGTAAATAAGTTTGTATTGCAATTTTGTTAACAATAACGATTTTTCTATCAATAACTTTTCTAAAAATTCACCAAACTAAATTTGGTTATTTCATTCCGCTTTTGGATTACATTTTTATTTCATACAAACAAGAAATAGTTCTAATTTTCTATCTAAAGTTATAAACATTTAATGTTAATTTAAGGTTAACTGATTTTCAATGATTTATAGAACACTATTAACATTACAATAATTTAACAATTTGTTTAAAAATATACTGTTAATTTAAACTAATTGTTTTCAATATAATATATTTCAGAAAGTCAATCCTATTGATTTTCTGACAGTTAAATATTTATTTTAAATCCTTTAAAAAAATTACATATCCACAATTGTTTCCCTAAATTTGCACCACACAACTAATATAAATAATATGAAAATCTCCATTGGAAACGATCACGCAGGACCAGAATATAAAAAAGCAATCGTTCAATATTTAGAATCAAAAGGACACGTGGTGACTAATTACGGAACAGACACAGATGCTTCTGTAGATTATCCCGATTTTGGTCATCCTGTTGCCAATGATGTTTCTGAAGGAAAAGCTGATTTTGGAATCGTGATTTGTGGTTCAGGAAACGGAATTGCAATGACCGTTAATAAACATCCAAAGGTTAGAGCTGGTTTGTGTTGGACTAAAGAAATTGCATATTTAACCCGTTTACATAATAATGCTAATGTTTTAAGTATTCCCGCTCGTTATACTTCTATTCAACAAGCGGTAGAAATAGTAGAAACTTTTTTAACAACGGAATTCGAAGGAGGAAGACATCAAAATAGAGTGGATAAAATTAGTTGTTAATATATTTTGGGAAGCAATCACAATCACAGTCATCATCAACAAGTAGAAGGTAAAAACCTGCTGTTTTCGATTGTGTTAAATGTTGTAATAACTACAGCTCAAGTTATAGGAGGATTGATATCAGGAAGTTTAGCTTTATTATCAGATGCTTTACATAATTTTTCCGATGTTCTTTCTTTGGTTTTTAGTTATTTTGCCCATAAATTATCCAAGAAAAAAGCCTCGGTTAATCAAACTTTTGGCTACAAAAGAGCCGAACTTATTGCCGCTTTTGTCAACGCAATAACCTTAATTATTGTGGCTTTGTTTTTAGTTTACGGAGCCATCGAACGTTTTTTTAATCAGCAAGAAATAGAATCAGAATTAGTAATTTGGTTATCTATTTTAGGAATTGCCGTCAATGGTTTATCCGCTTTGATGTTAAAAAAAGATGCGGATAAAAACCTGAATATGAAATCGGCTTATTTACATTTGTTTACCGATATGTTAGCTTCGGTTGCGGTTTTAATTGGTGGATTGTTGATGAAATATTATCAATGTTTTTGGGTTGATAGTGTATTGACATTAGCAATTGCCCTTTATTTAATTGTCGTTGGTTTTGATTTACTCAAAACATCTACCAGAATGCTAATGCTTTTCACACCCGTTCATATTAATATAGAAGAAATTGCTCAAGAAGTATACAAAATTTCAGGAGGAGGAAAACTACACCATATTCACGTTTGGCATCTTAATGATGACGAACTGCATCTCGAAGCGCATTTAGATTGTTTGGAAGATATAAAAATGTCTGAATTCAACGAAATAGTGCACCAAGTAGAGCACGTTTTATTTGATAAATTCCAAATCAATCACATCAATATTCAACCTGAATATAACAAAGAAGAAGATTCAAAGGATTTTATTGTCCAAGATTAACGTCAAAATTAAATAATGACTAATATACAATACATCGCTAAGTCTGTTCAAACAGCAGCCATTAACATTCAAAACACAGTTCAATTATTACAGGAAGATTGCACGATTCCTTTTATTTCTCGGTATCGAAAGGACAAAACAGGTAATCTCGACGAGGTTCAAATCGAACAAATTGCCAAACACCAAAAAGAGTACGAAGTCATCGTAAAGCGAAAAGAAGCCATTTTAAAATCGATTGAAGAGCAAAACGGATTAACACCTGAATTGGATAAAAAAATCCAGCAAAGTTTCGATTTACAAGAATTGGAGGATTTCTATTTACCTTTCAAAAAGAAGAAAAAAACCCGCGCCGATGTCGCTCGTGAAAACGGATTGGAACCCTTGGCGAAAATCATAATGGCGCAAAACAACGACGATGTCGATTTCTTGGCAACGAAATATTTGAACGATAACGTGATTAATGAAGATGCAGCTTTGCAAGGGGCAAGAGACATTATCGCTGAATGGATTAATGAAAACATTTATGTTCGAAAGCAATTGCGAAGACTTTTTCAACGCAAAGCGATTATCACAACTAAAGTTGTTAAAACCAAAAAAGACGATCAAGATGCCCAAAAATTCAACCAATATTTCGATTGGTCAGAACCGTTGACAAAAGCACCTTCGCATAGATTATTAGCAATGCTTCGTGCTGAAAACGAAGGTTTTATCAAGTTTAAAATAGAAGTTGATATTGACGAAGCTTATGACATAATTGACGAATTGGTTTTAAAAGGGCAAAGTCCAAGTACGCCACACATACAATTGGCAATCGAAGACAGTTACAAAAGATTATTGAATCCTGCGATTTCAAACGAAGCGTTGCAAGAAGCCAAAGCCAAGGCTGATGCTAATTCTATTCAGGTTTTTGCAAATAATTTAGGGCAATTATTATTGGCTCCGCCTTTGGGAGAAAAAAGAATTCTGGCGATTGACCCAGGATTTCGTTCCGGTTGTAAAGTCGTTTGTTTGGACGAAAAAGGGGATTTATTGTATAACGAAAACATCTATCCTCATGCGCCACAAAACGAAACCGCAATGGCGATGAAAAAAATCCGTTCGATGGTCAATGCGTATCAAATTGACGCAATTTCCATTGGGAACGGAACGGCTTCACGCGAAACCGAATTCTTTATCAAGAAAATAGCTTTCGATAAACCGGTTCAGGTTTTTATTGTTTCCGAAGCGGGAGCTTCGGTATATTCGGCTTCGAAAATTGCGAGAGAGGAATTCCCAAATTATGATGTGACCGTTCGAGGTTCGGTTTCTATAGGTAGACGACTTTCGGATCCGTTAGCGGAATTGGTAAAAATTGACCCAAAAGCCATTGGCGTAGGCCAATACCAACACGATGTTGATCAAACCAAACTCAAGGAAGAACTGGATAATACCGTAATTCGGTGCGTGAATTCCGTTGGGATAAACATCAACACGGCGAGCAAACATTTGTTGAGTTATGTGAGTGGAATAGGAGAGAAGCTGGCTGAAAATATCGTGCAATATCGCTCGGAAAACGGTCCTTTTGAAGATAGAAAACAGTTGAAAAAAGTGCCTCGTTTGGGTGACAAAGCGTATCAACAAGGCGTTGCTTTTATACGAATTTCTAATGCCAAGAATCCGTTGGACAATTCCGCAGTGCATCCCGAAGCTTATGGAATTGTAGAGAAAATGGCGAAAGATTTAAAATTATCTGTGAATGAGTTGATTGCCAACAAAGAGAAGACAGCATTAATAAAACAAGAAAATTACGTTACTCCAGAAATAGGAATATTAGGTTTGAAAGACATTATTAAAGAACTCGAAAAACCAGGATTAGACCCAAGAAAATCGGCTAAAGTTTTCGAATTTGACCCCAATGTAAAAACCATAAAAGACCT
>CALPPA020000101.1 GCA_943325355.2 Klebsiella pneumoniae
GATTACAACAAACCCAATGGTCAAAAAACGGTTACTCCAGATGAAGTCATTCCTTTTCTTGAAGTATTACCCATCCGAAAATTTTATGGAGTGGGCAAAGTTACTACCGAAAAAATGTATCAATTGGGTATTTTCTCGGGATTGGAATTAAAAAGCAAATCCTTGGAATTCTTAGAGAAACATTTTGGAAAGTCGGGAAATTTCTATTACAATGTCGTTCGTGGCATTCACAACAGTGAAGTGAAACCAGACCGAATTACTAAATCAGTGGCAGCGGAACATACTTTTGATGTGAACTTATCTTCCGAGATATTTATGCTGGAGCAACTCGAAAACATTGCTAACTCATTAGAAAAAAGACTTAAAAAACACCATATTGCTGGAAAAACGGTGACGCTTAAAATAAAATACAGCGATTTTACACAGCAAACTCGAAGTAAAACCTTGCCTTATTTTATATCCGATAAAGGATTGATTATGGAGACCATAAAAGAACTTTTGTTTCAAGAAAAAATGAAAGATTCTGTTCGCTTACTTGGAATCTCACTAAGCAATCTCAACACCGAAGAAAAAAAGACGGTTGTGGTGCAGTTGAAATTTGCTTTTTAACAAAAAACCATCCGCCGCGGCGGATGGTTTTACATAATCATTTGATAGCTTTGAAACTATTCAATTTCTGAAACTCTCAAGGTGTTTACCATACCTTTATCGGCAAGTGGCATTGCTGAAAGAGTTACAAGGAAATCGCCTTTTGTAACATATCCATTATTTTTTGCAATTTCATTTAAATCTGAAACAGTATCATCTGTGCTTCCCGAACTATCATAAAAGAAGGTTTTTACTCCCCATAATAAATTAAGACTTGTCAAGATTCTTTTATTTGAAGTAAAAACTAAAATGTGGGATTGAGGTCTCCAAGCCGAAATTTGAAAAGCGGTATAACCACTATTCGTCAAGGTGCATATTGCTTTTGCATTAATACCATTAGCCATAATCGCAGCGTGATGGCAAACAATTTTAGTGATAAAACGGTTTGTTTTTATTTGCGGGGTGTTTTGTGGAACTACAATAAGCGGGGAGTCTTCGACCGCTTTAAGAATTTGTGTCATTTGTTGAATTACTTGAACCGGATAATTACCTGTGGCAGTTTCTCCTGAAAGCATTACTGCATCAGCACCATCCATAACGGAGTTCGCTACGTCGTTTACTTCCGCTCGTGTAGGGGTCAAACTGGTAATCATAGTTTCCATCATTTGGGTGGCTACAATTACAGGAATTCTTGCTGTTTTTGCTCTTCGAATTAATTCTTTTTGAACAAGTGGTACTTCGTGAGCTGGAAGTTCTACACCTAAATCTCCACGAGCGACCATCAAACCATCGCAATAAGCTATAATCTTGTCGATATTTACTAATGCTTCAGGCATTTCTATTTTGGCAATGATCGGAATTTTATACTCGGAATGTTTTGCAATTAATTCCTGTAAATCTTGCAAATCTTCTGGAGTTTTTACAAATGATAGTGCAATCCAATCTACATTTTGATTAATGGCAAAAATAGCATCTGCAATATCTTTCTCGGTTAAAGCAGGTAAGGAAATTTTTGTATTAGGAAGATTTACCCCTTTTTTAGATTTCAATTCGCCTCCTTGAAGGACTTTGGCCACAACTTCGGTTTTTTTGTCCGTTTCAACAATTTCGAAGATTAATTTACCATCGTCAAGCAATATTTTTTCACCTGGATTTACATCATTTGGAAAATTTTTATATTTCATAAAAACTTTTTTGGCAGTACCAAGAATGTCATCGGCAGTTGTAAATGTAATTAAGTCTCCATCATTGACAATTACACCATCTTCCATTACACCCACTCTAAGTTTTGGTCCTTGTAAATCTCCAAGAATTGCAGTCGTATATCCAAATTCGTCGTTAAGACCACGTATTAAATTGATTTTCTCTTTTACATCTTCATAATCTGCATGAGAAAAATTTATTCTAAACACATTTACACCAGCATCAATCATATCTTTTATGATTTCTCGAGTACTACATGCAGGTCCAAGAGTGGCTACAATTTTTGTTTTTTTGTTTGTAATCATTGGTATTAAAAAATTAAATTGTTTTTTGCTTTTATTTTATTTAAATTAATTGAATAGGCTGTCGATATGCTGTCAATTGTGTTTAATAGGATTTGAATTTCTTCAACATTCATCGCGTCATCTATGTTTTCTATTTTTAGAAAATAATCTACTTTTTTAAATTCGGGAAGTAAATAGACTTTCGTCGAAACTTCCATACTTATATTCGAAAATAGATTTTGGCTTTTTTCATTTTTTCGTTGAATGACTTCATTTCTATTTTGAATTAAATTCCAGGTGATTGTTTTTTCAACATCTTCATAAGAAAATCTTGAAAATTTTGTCTCTCCTTCTTTTATGTTTATTTGAATTTCATTCTCATTTTTACATAAATTTATCGGCAATTTTTGATTAATAAAATAGGCTAATCTATAGTCTTCTAATGAAGTATGAATAGCAATAAGATGATAATCTATTTCGTCAAACTCGCCAAGATCCAATTTATGAATAGCCATTTCAAGAAAAAATAAGCTGTAAATATAGTATTTCTATTGTTGTATTATTCCCAAAAACAGGATGTTTCTCTTAATTTATATGCGAAAACGTTGTAGTTTCGGATAAATTCTTATTATTTATTGTCAATTTTTTTCTGAAATGCAAAATAGGCACGTTGTGATGCTTTTTCTTCTGCTTTCTTTTTTGAGGTCGCCCTTGCTTTTGCTATTACTTTATCGTCAATGCTTAGTTTTACGCCGAATAATCGTTGTCCATCGATGCCATTATCATCAAATATGTCATAATGAAATTGTTTCTTTTCTTTTTGACACCATTCTATTAGCAAACTTTTGTAGCTTATTACTTTTCCCTCAAGTCTGGCAATATCTACATAAGGAATGATAACTCTTTTTTGAATAAATTTCTCGCAGTATTCATAATTGCGGTCAAGATATATTGCACCAACTAAGGATTCAAAAATGTTGCCGTGAATGTTGTCGCCAAAATGTTGAACAGGAACCTTGCTTTCAATAAAGCGAACAAGATTTAAATCCCTTCCCAATTCGTTTAAATGCTCTCTACTTACAATTTTTGAACGCATTTTTGTTAAATATCCTTCGTCTCCATTGGGAACTTTGCTGAATAAATGTGCTGCAATTACAGCGCTTAACATTGCGTCTCCAAGAAATTCGAGGCGTTCATAATTAATGGCGTTTCCGCTTTCGTCCTGTTTATTTGAGGAGCGATGTGTAAATGCCTTTTTGAAATAATCTAGATTAATAGGAACAAATCCTAAAATTTCAGACATAGAATCAAAAAAAATCCCGTCTTCAAGAGAACGGGATTTCGTAAATATTTTCTTGATTAAATTCATTTATAATTAGAAGTCTAATTTTTTAACCAATACACATGCATTATGACCACCAAAACCAAAAGTGTTGCTCATCAAGACACTAACGTCTCTTTTTTGGGCAACATTAAAAGTAAAGTTTAATTTAGAATTAATATTTTCATCATCGGTAAAATGATTGATTGTTGGTGGAACAATTCCATGTTTTATGGAAAGAATAGAGGCAATGGTCTCTATCGCTCCAGCGGCACCTAGTAAGTGTCCTGTCATTGATTTTGTAGAATTTAAATTCATTGTATAAGCATGTTCGCCAAAAACATGTTCAATGGCTTTTGATTCTGCCAAGTCACCAAGCGGTGTCGATGTTCCGTGCATATTCACTCCGTCAACATCAGTAGGTTTTAATCCTGCATCTCTCAAACAGTTTAACATTACGTTTTTTGCTCCTAATCCTTCTGGATGTGGAGCAGTAATATGGTAAGCATCTGCTGACATTCCACCACCACCAATTTCGCAATATATAGTTGCACCACGACTTATAGCGTGTTCGTATTCTTCAAGAATTAAAGCTCCTGCTCCTTCTCCTAGAACAAAACCATCACGATCTTTGTCCATTGGTCTTGAAGCAGTTTTTGGGTCGTCATTTCGTGTCGAAAGGGCATGCATAGCATTAAATCCACCCATTCCAGCGATTGTTACCGCAGCTTCAGAACCTCCGGTTACCATAGCATCTGCATGGCCTAATCGAATGTAATTGAAAGCATCAATAATAGCATTAGTAGAGGAAGCACAAGCAGAAACAGTAGTGAAATTTGGGCCTCTAAAACCGTATTTTATAGAAATATGACCACCAGCTATATCTGCAATCATTTTTGGTATAAAAAATGGATTGAATCGAGGTGTTCCGTCTCCTTTGGCAAATTCAAGCACTTCAATTTGAAAGGTTTCTAAACCACCAATACCTGAACCCCAGATAACTCCAACTCTATCTTTGTCAAGTTTATCCATATTGAAACCGGCATCTTGTACAGCTTCATCAGCAGCAACCAATGCATATTGTGCATAACGGTCCATTTTTCGGGCTTCTTTTCTATCAATGAAATCTTCAACATTGAAGTTTTTCACCTCGCATGCAAAATGGGTTCTAAACTTTGATGGGTCATAATAAGTTATTGGAGCTGCCCCGCTAACACCACTAATAAGTCCGTTCCAATACTCTTGAATATTATTTCCAATAGGAGTAAGAGCGCCTAAACCTGTAACTACAACTCGCCTTAATTCCATAATTTATTATATTAGTATTTTTAAACAAATAAAACCCATGCTTTCTTGCTGAATTAAAATCACAAAAGAGACATGGGTAATATTATAAATATCATTTTGATTGAAATTCAATCCAGAATTTAATTTAAAAAAAATAATAACACCCGCTTACAATGGAGTAAACAGGTGTTTTTTTATTATTATTTCTTCGCTTCTTCGATATAAGAAATCGCTTGACCTACAGTAGCAATGTTTTCTGCTTGATCGTCTGGAATTTGAATATCAAATTCTTTTTCGAATTCCATAATAAGCTCTACGGTGTCTAATGAGTCAGCTCCTAAATCATTAGTGAAGCTAGCTTCTGTTACAACTTCGTTTTCGTCAACGCCTAATTTGTCTACGATAATCGCTTTTACTCTTGATGCAATGTCTGACATAATCTTTAATTTTAAAATTTAATTTGTTGGCAAAAATAAAAAACTTTATTTTAAAACAACTATTTAGTTAATAAATGTGTCAACTAATTTATAAAATAAATTTAACAAAGACTTTATAAAGTTATTTATTATCACTTTTTATTCTTTTTTTTGCATAAATGAAATCAATTGGGTTATGAAGAAAATCGTAATTTTCGCTTCTGGATCGGGTACTAATGCTGAAAACATTATAAAACACTTCAAAAGTAGAAACACCGGAACGGTCGTTTCTGTGTTTACAAACAACCCAAATGCCAAAGTGATTGATAGAGCCATAAAATATCATCTCTCAACCGAAATATTCTCCAAAGATGAGCTTAATGAAGGTTTAGTATTACAAAAAATAAATGCTATCCAACCCGATTTGATAGTTCTTGCCGGATTTTTATTGAAATTTCCAGAATCTATTGTTGAATTATATCCCAATAAAATAATAAACATACATCCAGCATTGTTGCCAAAATACGGCGGAAAAGGAATGTACGGAATGAATGTACACAGAGCTGTTGTCGAAAACAAGGAAAAGGAAACGGGAATTACGATTCATTATGTCAATGAAAATTATGACGAGGGTAATATTATTTTTCAAAAAAAAGCACCCCTTTTAGTTACAGATACCCCAGAAGTTGTGGCCGAAAAAATACACGAACTGGAACAAAAATATTTCCCATCAGTTGTTGAAGAGGTTCTAATTTCCAACTCTCAACTTCCAACTTCTAACCTTTAACTTCTCATTTTGAATCACGATGTACATATATATACAGATGGTGCTGCCAAAGGGAATCCCGGTCCAGGAGGCTACGGCGTTGTGATGGAACTCGTGGGAACGCCACACAAAAAAGAATTCTACGAAGGGTTTCGTCATACTACCAATAATAGAATGGAATTATTGGCTGTAATTGTGGGTCTCGAAAAGTTGAAAAATCCCAATATGAAAGTTCTAATCGTATCGGATTCTAAATACGTTGTGGATTCGGTTTTAAAAAAATGGGTTTTTGGCTGGGAGAAAAAAGGCTTTACGGGCAAGAAAAACCCCGATTTGTGGAAACGGTTTCTTGTGGTTTACAGAAAACACCAAGTCGATTTCAAATGGATAAAAGGACATAATAATCATCCTCAAAACGAGCGTTGCGATGAGTTAGCGGTTTTTGCATCGAGTCAAAAAGAGCTTTCTGTGGATGTTTTTTACGAGAAGGAAGACGAGAAGTTGTTGTAGTAAATTATTATTTCTATAACTTTTAATCTTCAAACTAATATACCTTCGTTATCTGTTATTCCAAATAGTTATCGAAGGTGATACCCATTACAATCGATACTTTTGACACCGCCTTAAGATTCCCTTAAAGGTTTCTTTTACAGACTGTTTAA
>CALPPA020000102.1 GCA_943325355.2 Klebsiella pneumoniae
GAATATTGCCCAAAATGTGATGATGCCCTAATCGAAAACAAAAAAAATAAAATATATGAAAACAGAAACTAAAACTAATTCGATCCTAGAAGAAAACCAACATTTGAGAACCAAATGCCTTGTTTATACTCGTGTAATGGGTTATCACAGACCTGTAGAAAGTTTTAATATTGGTAAAAAAGGGGAACACAAACAACGAACTCATTTCAGTGAAGGAAAATGTTAGCACGCCCATTTTCAGCTTAACACCGTTCAGCTTATTAGATTATCCGGATAAAATGGCCTGCATTCTTTGGTTTGCAGGATGTAATATGCGGTGTCAATATTGTTATAATCCCGAAATTGTATACGGAAAAGGAACGATTTCTTTTGAAAAAGTAATTTCATTTCTACTTTCCAGAAAAAACTTGTTGGATGCCGTGGTCTTGAGTGGTGGAGAATGTGTAATGCACAAAAACATCATTCCATTAATTACCGAAATAAAAAAATTAGGGTTTTTGGTAAAAATAGACACCAACGGAAGTTCTCCAGACGTGATGCAAAAATTACTATTTCTTCATCTTGTAAACTATGTGGCATTGGATTTTAAAGCTCCAAAGTCAAAATTTAAAGCAATAACGAAATCCGATTTATTTGACCCTTTTGAAAAAACTTTGGACTTGGTTCTAAAAGCCAAAATTCCGTTTGAGGTTAGAACAACCTATCATTCCGATTTGTTGAACGATGAGGACTTAAAAGAAATGGTAAATTTCTTGGAAAGCAAAAACTATGTAGGCAATTATTACATTCAATATTTTAAAAACAATGTAAACACCCTTACCAAACTAAATCACTCCAAAAATAAAATAGATTGCAAAAAATTATCAACACCAACCATAAAGATTATACTGAGAGATTGAAAGAAATTTTCGCTCAAAAAAGAGAAGTTCATACAGAGAAAAATTAGTCTGAGAATCTAATAAAAAATTAAAACTCTATTTACAACACCCGATTGACCTGAACTAAATTCTTCTCATAATAAGATTCTTTTGTAGAAGAAATAATAACTCCTCCGTGAGTTGCGGAATGAATAAATTTAATTTCGTCTTCCAGCACTTCGACAATCATACCCACGTGATTAATCCGACCTCTTCTGTTGGTTTTAAAGAAAATCAAATCTCCTTTTTGGGCATTTTCTGTATCTATTTTAGAACCGTAAGAAGCCATTTCAAATGAAGACCTAGGCAATTTAATATCATGATTACTAAAAGTCGAATACATCAAGCCAGAACAGTCAAAACCATCTTTTGTGGTTCCTCCGGAACGGTAGCGTGCCCCAATGTTTTCGGATGCTGTAGCAATTAATTGATCCACGAATGCAGCATCATAAACCCTATTCACATTGCTGTCGAAATCCTTGTTGTCTGATTCCTCTTTGACCACAACTGGATTAGCAGGAACAGGAACATTGACTTCAATTATTTTAGAACTGTGAATTTTAAGCACTGAACCAACCAATAATTTTTTGGTACTATTCGGATTTTGTTTTTCCAATTCGGCAATGGTAATTCCATATTCTTTTGCAATCCCATACTTGGTTTCTTTGGGTAAAACCTCGTGTGTAATTTCAGATTCTAGCTTCTTTTCCGCTACAACTTCTTGCGATTTGACTTTAACCTCTTGAATTTCTTTTATTGTACTTTTTTCAAAAGCCAAACTAGAATTGGCTTCAGATTTTACTGGAACAATAATTTTTTGACCCACTTGTAAAGATTTGGTACCTAGGATTGAATTGGCTTTTTGCAAATCGACAACCGAAATTTTGTATTTTTTTGCAATGGAATAATACGATTCTTTAGGTAAAACTTCATACTCAATTCCTTGAGTGGGAATGCTACTTTTCTCCTCCTTTTTTGTAGTAACAACTATTTCTTCTTTTGGAATATTATTTTTGGTAACGTTTGAATTTTTACCTTTAATTGCTTTTTCAGGTTCTTTGGTTATGACCAAATCCTGAGAAACAGTTTTAGGAATCATAATTATTTGACCTTTTTTCAATCCTTCTTTTTCCAAGTTTGGATTGATTTTGTACAAATCTTCAATAGTTATATTATACTGTTTTGCAATGCCGTAAAGCGTTTCTTTGGAAAGAACTTCGTGCGATTTTTCAGAAAAATTGTTTGCAATCTTTAAAGTTGAAACACTATTGTTTATTGCTTTAGATCGAATTAATAAAACAGTTTTATACTTTATACCATTTCTTGCATCTGGATTTAATTCATAAATCTCACTTGATTTTATATTATATTTTTTTGCAATTCCGCTGATTGTTTCGCCCTTAGCAACAGTATGTTGTGTGTATTTTTCTTGCGAAAAAACGGTCAAACAATTTACAATCAATAGGAACACAATCCATTTAAAACACTTCATTCTATTTTTTTAAATTATACTCTACTACTAAAGTTGTACTAAATTTTAGGGTATAAGAATCAATAATTGCTGATTATTGAATACCCTTTGCGCTTCTTTTTCAGAAAAGCAAATATACCATTTTTAGAAAGCTCGTCTGTTAAAGAGTTTGTAAAATTGAATAAAAACCAAATGTTTATCTACAAATAACTAATAAAAGTATTACTATTTATTTCTTCATCAAATAGGTATTAAACCAAGTTAAATAACGTTCAAAACGATCTTTTTGAAAACTAGGATTTGTAATTCCGTGAAATTGTCCCGGATAGATGATAAGCTCCGTTGGAATTCCTAATGATTTAAAGGCCTGATACATTTGCTCGCTTCCTACTGCTGGGACATTATAATCACTTTCGCCAACCATAAATTGTGTTGGCGTTTTGATTTTGTCGGCTTTCAAAAAAGGATAGGAAAGGGCTACATATTTATCAAAGTTTTTCCAAGGTTGCCCAATTTCATTATCATATTGTAAAATGTACTGATCGACTCCATACATAGACGACACCATTGCAACTCCAGCTCCACTTGAAGCCGCCTTGAAACGGTTATCTGATGCTATGGTATAATCCGTCAAAATACCTCCATAACTCCATCCGCCTATTCCTAATTTTTCAGGATCTGAAATCCCCTTTTGTACTACATAATCCGCAGCTCCTAAAATATCCAACACTTCTTTATTGCCCCAATCACCCGAAATAACTTTGCAAAAGTCCAAGCCACGACCATTTGAACCTCGGTAATTAACACCTACGACAGCATATCCTGCAGCAGCTAACATTTGTCGGGAGAGATCAAAACTAAATTCATCTTGCCCTACTGGTCCTCCGTGAATGAAGAAAATTGTTGGTAGTTTTTTTCCAATTGTTGCATTCGCTGGACGATACAAAAGATTAGAAACCAATGCTCCATCTTTACTCTTTGAAGTAAATCCTTCGACGGTCGCTAATGCTATTTTTTCTAAAAAAGAGTCTTGGTGTTTGGTTAGGCGACGTGTATTTCCGTTTTCAAGCACATAGATTTCTGACGGAAGTTGTGAATCACTCATAGTAGTTAGAAAACTGCCAGAAGGATGGCGATCTAAAGCGGTAAAGCTCCTATTGCCTGTTGCAATTTTAGTCATTTTACCATCTGAAATAGAAAAATCAGCAACGTATCTTGTTCTGTCATCCGTAACCAAAGCCATTATAGACGTTCCTTTTTTAGTCCAACATGGATTAGCTACAGGTCTATCCAAGGTTTTTGATAGAACTTTTGGTTCTCCTCCTTCTTTCGAAACTACACACAAAACAGATTGATCGTACATTATGTAATTATCCGAGGATGTAGATCTCAAATAAGCAATTTGTTTTCCATCAGGACTCCATTCTGGAGAAGAATCACTTCCAGTCCAGGTGGTTATTTGTTTGATTTTTGAATCCTTTTTGGAGTCTATCATCCAAATATCAGTGTTTTCGTTTCGATCTGGATCGGTGGTTCGATTACTCAAAAAGGCGATTTGAGAACCATCAGGTGACCATTTGGGTTGCTTTTCGTCATAAACACCTTTGGTTAGCGTATCCATTTTTTTGGTTGCAACATCGTAAAGATAAAGATGAGTTGGTTTTCTAGTTAAATAGCCTTCAACATCTTGTTTGAAATGGTATCGGTCGATAAAAATTGGTTTTGGAATTTTTACTTTTGCCGTATCGGGTTGGGTTTTGATTACCAAAGCTATTTTAGTTCCATCTGGAGACCATTCATAATCACTCAAGTCTCCTTTTTTCAAATCGGTTAGTTGCTTTGCTTCTCCTCCGCGTCTATCCATAATCCATATTTGACTTCCTTTGAGTCCGTTTCGAGAAGACATAAAAGATAAATATTTCCCGTCAGGACTCCAGTTAGGTTGCGATTCGCTTTCTAAAGTATGAGTAAGTTGAACGGATTCTTTTCCGTCCCAGGAAACCATCCAAATATCTGAGTTTCGTTTATTTTTTACAGAATCAACTGTCGAAAGTGTGTACGCTACCCAATTGCCATCAGGTGAAATATGAGCATCACTCAAATTTTGTAAACGATAAACATCCGAAGGTTTTAGAGCGCGCTTTGATATTGTTTGGGCGAAAATTTGTCCCGAAAAAAGGAACAATAAAAGTATTAAAATTGGTTTCATAATGAATTTAATTTTGAATTATGATAATTAGATTGGTTTAGGTTCTAAATTTAAGTTTTATTTTTTAAGTAGTTGCACTATTTATATGGTTAAAAATGATTCCTATTGAAAAAATAGGCTTTTACCTTATAAACACAGTTATGAAAACCAATTCCCTAGCCCAGAGTGCAGTGAAAATCCTTTATTACCGGTGTTCGGTAATAAAGATTGCAACGGAAAGCTGGATTAAGCTTCAATTAAAACTATTAGGTAGAAACAAAAAAACGCCCAAGATTCCTTGAGCGTTTTTAGACATTTTAATGCAATACTTATTTAGCTAATAGCTTATGAGGTGGAGCAAACTTAGTCAGGTTTATACCTTCTACTGCTGTTTTATATTCCTCTATTGTAGGAGTTCTACCAAGAATTGTTGACAGTACCACAACTGGTGTTGAGGAAAGCAATGACTCGCCTTTTTTACCTTCAGCATCCTCTACAACTCTTCCTTGAAAAAGACGTGTAGAAGTTGCCATCACTGTATCTCCTTTAGATGCTTTTTCCTGATTACCCATACAAAGGTTACAACCGGGACGCTCTAAATACAACATATTTTCGTATTCTGTTCGTGCCACAGCTTTAGGAGTAGTATCGTCGAATTCGAAACCTGAGTATTTCTGTAAAACTGCCCAATCGCCTTCAGCTTTAAGTTCATCTACGATATTATAAGTAGGCGGTGCTACAACAAGCGGTGCAAGAAACTCGACCTTACCTTTTTGCTTTTCTACGTTTTTTAGCATTTGAGCAAGAATTTTCATATCGCCTTTGTGAACCATACAAGAACCTATAAATCCCAGATCAACTTTTTTATCTCCTCCATAAAAAGATAGCGGCCTAATGGTATCGTGAGTATATCTTTTAGAAACATCGGCATTATAAACGTCAGGATCAGCAATCATTGGTTCAGCTATCTGATCCAAATCAACTACAACTTCAGCATAATACTTAGCATTAGCATCTGGTGTAAGCGCTGGTTTCTCCCCTGATTTAATCTCGGCGATTCTCTTATTAGCAATTGCAACCAATCCCTTCAACACGTGAATATGGTTGTCCATACCCTTGTCAATCATAATCTGAATTCTATTCTTTGCAATATTTAAAGACTCTATCAAAGTATTATCTTCGGAAATACAGATAGAAGCCTTTGCCTTCATTTCAGCAGTCCAATCAGTAAACGTAAAGGCTTGGTCAGCAGTTAGCGTTCCTAGGTGAACCTCAATAATTTTACCTTGAAATACGTTTTCGCCCCCAAACTGCTTGAGCATTTGAGATTGTGTTGCGTGAACCACATCACGGAAATCCATATAACTTTTCATTTCGCCTTTGAAAGTCACTTTTACCGATTCAGGAATTGGCATTGAAGCTTCACCTGTAGCCAATGCAAGTGCAACTGTTCCGGAGTCAGCACCAAAAGCAACCCCTTTTGACATTCTGGTATGGGAGTCACCACCGATGATGATAGACCACTCATCTACGGTAATATCATTGAGAACTTTATGAATAACATCGGTCATTGGATGATAAACTCCTTTCGGGTCACGAGCAGTAATCAAACCAAAATCACTCATAAATTTCATCAATCTAGGAATATTTGCTTTAGATTTATTATCCCAAACTGAGGCAGTATGACAACCCGATTGGTAGGCACCGTCAACGATTGGGGAAATTACTGTAGCAGCCATAGATTCTAATTCCTGTGCAGTCATCAAACCTGTTGTATCTTGTGAACCAACAATATTTACGGTAACACGTACATCCGAACCAGCGTGTAAAATCTTACCTGGAGTTGTTCCAACAGCATTTTTATTAAATATTTTTTCAACTGCTGTAAGACCCTGGCCTTCAATAGAAACTTCTTTTGACGGAGCATATACAGGCAAAATATCAAC
>CALPPA020000103.1 GCA_943325355.2 Klebsiella pneumoniae
TGAGAAAAAAGCTTTCAAATTGATCGAAGATAGCAATAAAAGGTACAATATGATGTTAATGCAATCTCCTTTTGCCTTTGCAATTATGAAAGGAAAGGACTTTACAGTTACTCTTGCCAATGATAGTATTAAGCAAATTTGGGGAAAAGGAAACGATGTGGAAGGCAAGCCAATCCTTGAAATTTTACCCGAGTTGAAAGATGGTTCAATTCCGCAAATTCTTAACGATGTGTTCACAACAGGTATTCCATTTGAAGGCTATGAAATTCTTATTCCGATTTCGCACAACAATAAATTAAAGGATGTGTATTTTAATTTTGTGTACCAACCGTACCTCGAAGCTGACGAATCTATTTCGGGAATTACCATCATTGCCTACGAAGTTACAGAGCATCATAATTTAAAAGCCGAATTGATTGCTTCTAAAGGTGTTGCCGAGCATAAAACAGAAGTGGCTGAAGAAGCTTTAAAATTCAAGCAACAATTTTTGGCAAATATGAGTCACGAGATTCGAACACCGATGAATTCGATTGTTGGATTTACCAACGTAATATTGAAAACAGAATTAAACGCAAAGCAAAAAGAATATATCGATGCCATTAAAAAATCAGGAGAGTCCTTAATTATTCTTATTAATGACATTTTAGATCTTGCCAAAGTCGATTCGGGAAAAATGATATTTAGCAATAAACCGTTTAGTTTAGAAGAATGTGTTTTGGATATATTTAATTTATTTGAACCAAAATGTCTAGAGAAAAATATTGAATTTAGCAGAAAGTATGATGCCTCTATACCTAAATTTCTGCTTGGTGATGGAGTTCGATTGAGACAAATAATTTTAAATTTGATTAGTAATGCCATTAAATTTACTCCTCAGGGAAAAATAAACTTAAGCATTCAAGTTGTGACTGATTACGCCAAAGAAATTACTATCGAGTTTATAGTTAGTGATAGCGGTATCGGAATTCCTGAAAACAGATTAAGCCATATTTTTAATAATTTTGAACAAGCATCCGAAGAAATTTCCAAAAATTATGGAGGAACTGGACTGGGACTTGCTATTGTAAAACAGCTAGTCGAATTTCAAGGCGGATCACTTTTTGTGAAAAGTAAAGTGGGGGAAGGATCAACTTTTGGCTTTCAAATGAATTTTTCTAAAACAGATCAAATAATAACTGCGGAACCTACTTTGATTATGAAAACTAGAAAGGAAACGAAAATTATAAAAGTGCTGGTTGCAGAGGATATTGCGTTAAATCAAATGTTGATAAAATTAATATTGGCCGATTTTGGGTTTGATAGTGAAATTGCGGAAAACGGAAAAGTTGTCATAGAAAAACTCAAAGAATCAACTTACGATGTTATTTTAATGGATTTACAAATGCCCGAAATGAATGGGTTTGAGGCAACAGATTATATCCGAAATACGATGAATCTCTCTATTCCAATTATTGCGCTTACCGCCGATGTCACCTCTATAGATATTGAAAAATCTAAAAAAATAGGAATGAATGATTATATTTCTAAACCTATTGACGAAAAACTATTGTACAGTAAAATAATTGCACAAATCAATAAAATAAAGGAAAATTAAGTGCATCAAATTCTTTATCGATGTGCCATCTAAACGTTACAAGAAAAAAACAAGAGCTTTACTTAACTTGATAAAATAATCTTAATGCAATTAGAAAGGGCTTAGCCTGTAGGCTTTTTTTCTTTTATTTGATAAAGGGGTTTGTTATTTCAGTTTAAAATTCTTTTCAATAGCCAAGATCATTTCGCCAGCAATATCTTTATTCGTAGCGCCTTCAATTCCTTCAAGTCCAGGAGAAGAGTTCACCTCAAGCAGTAATGGTCCTTTTGAGGAACGAATAATATCGACACCAGCCACTTTCAAGTCCATAGCTTTGGCTGCACGAATTGCTATTTTTTTTTCGTCAGCAGTTGGTTTTATAACCGTTGCTGTTCCTCCAAGATGAATATTAGCTCTAAATTCTCCTGGCATTGCTTCACGCTGAATAGTTGCCACGACTTTTCCATCAACGACAAATAAACGTAAATCTTTTCCGTTGGCTTCTTTTATGAATTCTTGCACCAGAATATTAGCATTCAAACTCTTGAAAGCATTGATAACACTCTCTGCTGCTTTTCTGGTTTCGGCCAATACAACTCCTTTTCCTTGAGTTCCTTCGAGTAATTTTACGATTAACGGCGGACCACCTACCATTTTTATCAAGTCATCAGTGTCTAATGGTGAGTTTGCAAAACCCGTAGTTGGAATATCTATTCCGCTTTGCAAAAGCAATTGTAATGAAAATAGTTTGTCGCGCGATTGCGTAATTGCTGTGGAAGAATTTAAGCAATACACGTTTAAAGCCTCAAATTGCCGGGTTAAAGCGCAGCCATAAAAGGTAATACTCGGACGAATTCTGGGAATAACAGCATCAAATTGATTTAAAATTAAACCACCGCGATAATGAATTTCTGGAGTTTTGGCGTCCAGTTTCATATAGCATTCCTTGATATTCAAAAAATGCATTTCGTGACCACGCATTTCTCCGGCTTCCATAATTCGTTTATTGCTGTATAAATCTGGATTACTGGCCAAAAGTCCGATACGCAAACCGGAACTGGCTTTCTCGCAATTTTTATAAACTTCCTTTAAATTATCGGTTGTGGGTTGGCCTAAAAGATATTGTTGTGCAGGATCAACTAAAACTCTTCCACTCATAGCTTCACGGCCCAAGAGCATCCGGAAACCCATTGAATCTCGATTTGTCAATGTCATTTCGATATTCCAGTTTGTATTGCCTATTTCCAGATTAGTTTGAATTACATAACGTTCTTCTCGAAACCCACTAGAACTTTTTACTACTCTTTTGTCTACCAATGGTGCTTCACAATTAATAATGGTTTTGACATTATTTTGTATGGGATTAATATCAAATTTGACCCAATTATGTCCTTCTTTTTTAAATGGAGCAATGTTAATAGCGTGTAAAGCCGAAGTTTTTGCCCCAGAATCAACACGAGCTTTGATAGTAGGAATTCCTAATTCAGGAAAAGAGCACCATTCTTCGCTACCCAATATAATTTTGTTTTGTAACATTTTGAAATGTGTATAAAAAAATTAGCCACGAATTCACGAATTAAAATAAAGAGTAATTCGAGAATTCGTGGCTAAAAATAATAATAATTTACTTAGTTGGTTCTTCTGCTTTGTGAACATTCACAGTCAGTTCTTGCGAAGTTTCATCAAGATCCATAAAGATTTCGTCACCAGAAGCTATTTTCGAAGTAATTATTTCTTCGGCAAGTGCGTCTTCAACATATTTCTGAATGGCTCTTTTTAATGGTCTAGCGCCAAATTGTCTATCAAAACCCTTATCTGCAATAAATGCTTTTGCTGTATCTGAAAGTGTTAACTGATACCCCAATTCTTTGATTCGTTCGTATAATTTTTTTAATTCAATTTCGATAATTAAATTGATGTCTTCTTTCTCTAAAGCATTGAAAACAATCACGTCATCAATTCTATTTAAGAATTCTGGAGCAAAGGTTTTCTTCAAAGCATTTTCAATGATGCTTTTTGAATTATCGTCTGCTTGAGCTACTTTGGCAGCGGTTCCAAAACCAACTCCTTGCCCGAAATCTTTCAATTGGCGTGCCCCAACATTAGAGGTCATAATGATGATGGTGTTCTTGAAATCAATTTTTCGGCCTAAACTATCCGTTAAGTAACCATCGTCTAAAACTTGCAACATCATGTTGAAAACATCTGGGTGTGCTTTTTCGATTTCGTCCAAAAGTACCACGCAATAAGGTTTTCTTCGAACTTTCTCGGTTAATTGTCCACCTTCTTCGTAGCCAACATACCCAGGAGGAGCTCCAATTAATCTTGAAATGGCGAATTTTTCCATATATTCACTCATATCAATTCGAATCAATGCGTCTTCAGAATCGAACAATTCTCGTGCTAAAACTTTGGCTAATTGGGTTTTTCCAACACCAGTTTGTCCCAAGAAAATGAAGGAACCAATAGGTCGATTTGGATCTTTCAAACCAGCACGATTTCTTTGAATGGCACGAGAAATTTTCATTACGGCTTCTCTTTGTCCAATGACTTTATTTTCGATAAGTTCTGGTAAATGTGCCAGTTTATTGCTTTCGGTTTGTGCAATTCGGTTTACGGGAATACCCGTCATCATTGACACGACATCGGCAACATTGTCTTCGGTAACTTCAATTCTGTTGTTTTTTGAATCTTCTTCCCATTGTTCTTGGGCAATAGCTAAATCTTTTTCGAGACGTTTTTCGTCATCGCGAAGTTTGGCTGCTTCTTCATATTTCTGTTTTTTGACCACAGTGTTTTTCAATTCGCGCACTTCTTCTAATTGTCGTTCCAACTCCAGAATTTGTTTTGGAACATCAATATTTGTGATGTGAACACGTGAACCAGCTTCATCCAATGCATCGATAGCTTTGTCTGGTAAGAAACGTTCCGACATATATCTGTCAGTTAATTTTACGCAAGCCTCAATGGCTTCAGGTGTATAAGTTACATTATGATGATCTTCATATTTGTCTTTTATGTTGTTCAAAATAGTTATCGTTTCTTCAATAGAAGTTGGTTCAATAATTACTTTTTGAAAACGTCTCTCGAGTGCGCCATCTTTCTCAATATATTGTCGGTATTCGTCTAATGTTGTTGCTCCAATACATTGAATTTCGCCTCTAGACAAAGCAGGTTTAAACATATTTGAGGCATCTAGAGAACCTGTTGCTCCACCAGCTCCAACGATAGTGTGAATTTCATCAATGAAAAGAATGATATCGTCATTTTTTTCCAATTCATTCATCACGGCTTTCATTCGCTCTTCAAATTGTCCGCGGTATTTTGTGCCAGCAACTAGACTGGCTAAATCAAGAGTTACTACTCTTTTATTGAATAATATTCGAGAAACTTTCTTTTGAATAATACGCAAGGCCAAACCTTCAGCAATTGCAGATTTTCCCACACCAGGTTCACCTATAAGTAATGGATTGTTCTTTTTGCGTCGGCTCAAAATTTGTGAAACACGCTCAATTTCTTTTTCGCGTCCCACAACTGGATCTAATTTTCCTTCTTCGGCCATTTCTGTTAAATCTCTCCCAAAATTATCTAAGACAGGAGTTTTAGATTTTTTATTGGATTTGTTTGCCGGATTATTGAAGGTACCTTCTTTTAAACTGTCATCTTGTCCTGAATCCTCATTGTAAGAGTCGTTCTTTGGCAAGTTTTCGATAAAATCTTCTTCGCTTGGTGTCATATTTAGATATTGTTCTTTGGCTGTATCGTAATCAATTTTCAGTTTATTCAGCAGCTTGGTTGTTGGGTCATTTTCATTTCTTAAGATGCACAATAATAAATGTGCTGTACTAATTGAAGTGCTGTGAAATACTTTTGCCTCTAGAAAAGTAGTTTTCAATGCACGTTCTGCCTGACGAGTAAGATGAAGATTTTTCTTTTCGTTGTTGGTTTCCATATTCGTGCTAGCAGGACTTAGGATCTCAACTTTTCTTCTTAAATGGTCTAAATCAACTGATAAATTATTTAAGATGTTAATTGCTTTGCCGTTGCCATCCCTTAATATTCCGAGCATTAGATGTTCTGTACCAATAAAATCGTGGCCTAAACGCAGGGCTTCTTCCTTGCTATAAGTAATAACATCTTTTACTCTTGGTGAAAAATTATCATCCATATTGTGTTGTATTGGTAATGTAAATTTAGTGAATTACTGTTTGAAAAACAAAAATCATTCCTCTTATGAAGTTATGTCAGCTAAATGACAAAAAAAACAACAAATAAACGTTAAAACTTGTATAATTTATTAACTAAAAAACAAGTTCATTTTGTTAATAAATCATTGAAATAAGTAAAGAAAAGTTTGCGAAAAAAAATCAAAATGCCGTATATTAGCACGTTTTGAAACTAAAATAATTTTATTAAATATTACAACTTATGTCTGAAGGAGAAAAGTTAATTCCTATTAACATTGAAGATGAAATGAAATCAGCTTACATCGATTATTCGATGTCGGTAATTGTGTCAAGAGCGCTTCCGGATGTTAGAGATGGTTTGAAACCAGTGCATCGAAGAGTACTTTACGGAATGTATGATTTAGGAGTGACTTCAAAATCTGCCCATAAAAAATCTGCAAGAATTGTCGGTGAAGTTTTAGGAAAGTATCATCCACACGGAGATACATCAGTTTATGATGCGATGGTACGTATGGCTCAAGAATGGAGTTTGCGCTATTTATTAGTCGATGGTCAAGGTAATTTTGGTTCAGTTGATGGTGATAGTCCAGCTGCAATGCGTTATACTGAAGCTAGAATGCGTAAAATTTCGGAAGAAATAATGGCTGATATCGAAAAAGAAACCGTTGATTTTCAATTAAATTTTGACGATACTTTATACGAACCAAAGGTTATGCCAACCAGAGTTCCTACTTTATTAATCAATGGAGCA
>CALPPA020000104.1 GCA_943325355.2 Klebsiella pneumoniae
ATAGAGGCCAATTGCATTAAGCAAAGCTCAACTAGTAATCGTTGATTTTGACTGATTTTGTATTTCAAGTCGCACTCATTAGCAATTTGAATTCCTTCTAATAAAAAGTCTTGAGTTGTTTTTTGAGATTGAATTCCATACAATTTTTGAGCTTGTTCGCCAACTTCCAATAATGATAATGTCGAAGGAGTTTTCGAAACCAATAAATCCCTGAAATGCGTCGCTAATCCAGAAACAAAATGATGCGCATCAAATCCTTTAGAAAGAATGTCGTTGAAAGCTACCAATAATTCCGGGATTTTGTTATCTAGAATCAAATCGGTTACTGTGATATACGTTTCATAATCTAGTACATTCAGGTTTTCAGTAACTGCCTGACGTGTTAGGTTATTGCCGCAATAAGAAACTACTCGGTCAAAAATTGACAAAGCATCACGCATTGCACCATCAGCTTTTTGAGCAATAATGTGTAAAGCATCATCCTCATAATTTACGCCTTGGCTAAAAGCTACTTCGGCAAGATGTTCTTTAGCATCATTTACGGTAATTCTTTTGAAATCGAATATCTGGCAACGAGAAAGTATCGTCGGAATAATTTTGTGTTTTTCGGTTGTGGCCAATATAAAAATGGCGTGCTTTGGTGGTTCTTCTAAGGTTTTCAAGAAAGCATTGAAAGCTGCCGAAGACAACATATGAACCTCATCAATAATATAAACCTTGTATTGTCCCGTTTGTGGTGGAATCCGAACTTGGTCAATCAAATTCCTGATATCATCCACTGAATTGTTCGAAGCAGCATCTAATTCGAAAACATTAAATGCAAAATCTTCATTCGGGTCGTCATAACCAGGTTGATTGATTTTTCGGGCAAGAATTCTAGCGCAAGTTGTTTTTCCAACACCACGAGGGCCAGTAAACAATAGGGCAGAAGCCAAGTGATTGCTTTCTATGGCGTGCAACAAAGTGCTGGTAATGGCTTTTTGTCCCACAACATCGTTAAATGTTTGCGGACGATATTTACGAGCCGATACTACAAATTGTTCCATAGAATTTTATTGGATAGCAAATATAGATTTTATAAAATCAAATTAAAAATTAAAAATAAAAAATTAAAAGCCAATATCAAAAATCTATATTCTATTATCTAAATTCTTTATTCTAAACTCTAAAATCCTTACTTTTGCGGCGCAGACCGCCTTATCGCCGCGATTATATCGGGGAGGAAAGTCCGGACACCACAGAGAAGCATAGCGGGTAACGCCCGTCGGTTCCGATTTATCGGAGTTAGGACAAGTGCAACAGAAAGAATGTACAGGTAATGCTGTAGTGAAACCAGGTAAACTCTATGCGGTGAAATTTCAAGTATATCGGCATTTAAGGGTTCTCGCCCGTTGTCGAAGGGTAGAAAGATTGATCCCGATAGTAATATCGGGACTAGATAAATGATAAGGCCACGCTCAAGCGTGGACAGAATCCGGCTTATAGGTCTGCTTTTTTTAAGTTATTTTTTATCTTCTATTTGATACTTTTTATCATAATAACTTTATTATGAGTTAAAAAGCTACAAATCAATAGTACTATTTTTTAAATCATCACTCTAAATTTTTTTTAAAATATTGTTTTTCAATGTTTTATCTTTATAGGTAAAGTTTTGTGGTCACTATCTTATTTGAAAATAAATTACATTTGTTTATCCCAAACATTGAAAATTATTATGCTAAATATTAACTACAACCTAATTGATACTTTTCCATTAGCTTCTTTTATTATTGATAATAAATTTAATTTTTTACATATTAATTCCCTTGGATTAAAAATGTTAGATATTACATTATACGAGGCTAATAATCAATCGGTAGAAATGTATTTTCCTGAAATTAATTTGTGTTGTGAGCGAGGAGGAGAAAATGTTAAAACTTTTTTTGTTGATAAAAATGGATGTAAATTTGATGTACTACTCAAATATGCCTCAGTTGAGAAGGAATCTATTTATGGGATTTTATATGTAATGGAGGACTGTTATTCCAAACAGATTATTATTCAGAAACAAACATTTAATGAAATTATACTAGACAATATTCCTGCTGATATTGCTGTTTTCGATAAAAATCATAATTATCTGTATATTAATCCTAATGGGGTTCGTGATGTTGAAACTAGAAAATGGTTGATTGGAAAAAATGATTTTGATTATTGTAAAAAAAAAGGCTTAGATAATTCTAATGCGGACCAAAGACGTAATTTTTTTAACCAAGCCATTCAAACAAAACAGCAAGTAGAATGGGTGGATGAATATCAAAGAAACGGGAATGATATTTATGTATTGCGCCGTTTTTATCCAGTATTTAATAATGATGAACTTCTTTATATGCTAGGCTATGGAGTAGATGTTTCGGAACTAAAATTCACTCAAGCAACCGTAAATGTCAATGAAATAAGAAATCAATTAATTCTTAATTCATCTTTAGATGCTGTTGTTATAATTGACCCAGATGGTAAAATTACTTTTTGGAACCCCCAAGCTGAAATCATATTTGGATGGAAATCAGAAGATGTTCTTGGGAAATTATTATCTGATATTATTATTCCGGAACGTTATAGAAAAACACATGAAAATGCGATCAAGAAACATAATGAAGGTTTTAAAGGGCTAGCAGCAAATAAAATTATTGAATTTCCGGCACTATATAGAAACATTAAAGAATTTCCAATTGAATTTTCGATTTTGCCTATTTATGACAAGGGAATCATAAAGAGTTATTGTTCGTTTATTAGAGATATTACGACAAGAAAAGAGAAGGAAGAACAACTTTCAATACAAAATAAAACCCTCCAAAACCAAAATTCAGAATTAGAACAATTTACCTATATAACCTCGCATGATCTTCAAGAACCACTCTTGACTTTAATGAGTTTTAGCGAATTGCTTTTAGAAGAGTATTCTAATAATTTGAATGAAGAAGCTAAATTATATATTGAGTTTATAAATAAGTCCGCTATTAGAATGAGGTCGTTAGTAAGAGGTTTGATGGAATTTGCAAGAATTGGCAAAAGAGAAGATGTTAATGAAATGGACTGCAATCTAGTTGTTAGTGATATTTTGAATGATTTATCCCTGACTATTTATGAGGCTCAAGCCGAGATTACATCCAAAAAACTGCCTAAAATTAGAGGTTATGAAACTTACATTCGACTATTGTTTCAAAACTTAATAAGCAATGCCATTAAATTTAGCAAGGAAAACACTAAGCCTAAAATCAAAATTAAATGTTCAGAAACTGAAAAAGAATGGAAATTTTCAGTTAAAGACAACGGAATAGGGATTGATGAAAAATATATAGATCAGGTATTTATTATATTCAAAAGACTGAACAATGATTCTGTTTATCAAGGGTATGGTATAGGATTAGCCCATTGCAAAAAAATAGTGGACATCCATAATGGAGAAATGTATGTTAAATCCACAGTAAATAAAGGAAGTACATTTAGTTTTACGATTTCAAAACATTTAAAATAATGGTCAAGTTAAATACAATTTTATTAATAGATGATGATTTTACAACCAATTATTTGCATAAAAAAATCATTTCAAAATCCGGAATAGATGCCCAAATAGAAGTTGTTAATAATGGTAAAGAGGGTATTGATAAATTATTGGCTTTAAATGAAACAATAAAAGATGAAAATGATTTGGTATTAATATTTCTTGATCTAAATATGCCCATAGTGGATGGATGGGGTTTTTTAGAAATTTTTGAGGAAATAAAGCCGAAACTTAATTTTAATACCAATTTGTTTATTGTAAGTTCTTCTATTAACCCAGATGATGAGGCAAAAGCAAAGAACAATATTCAAGTTCTTGATTATTTTCCTAAACCTTTAACTGTAGACAGATTACTAAAATTAAAGTCAAATTATATTTGATTATTTTTTCCCTTCTTTAGAATCCTCGAATAAATTTTCAACATCGATTTATTCGTCAATAGATTTTTATTTCAGGTAAATACAATTATTGGACTTTCTTTTTATTAAATATTGGTATTAAAAAAATATTTATTTTTGCCTTTATCTAAATCAAATTCGATGTCAAATTACAATTCAAACGATTCTGTAAAAAAAAATAAAAAGAAAGTTCACCCCATTTTGCGAAATCTAACTTTTTGGGTTCTTATCGCTATAATAGCAGGTATTCTTTTAGGGAATTATTTTCCAGAAAAGGGAGTACAAATGGAAATTATTGGCAAGACTTTTGTTGATTTAATCAAGCTTTTTATTGCTCCAATCATTTTCTTGACTATAGTATTAGGAATTTCGGGAATGGGAGATTTAAAGAAAGTGGGCCGAATAGGGGCAAAAGCTTTACTTTATTTTGAAATTGTTTCAACTTTGGCATTAGCCATAGGTATTGCAATTGCGTATGTTTTTCAACCCGGAAAAATTGATAAAACCGGATTGGCTATTCAAGATGCTAGTAAATACACAAATGGTGCATCTGAAGACTTTTCGTGGTTGCAATTCTTTCTTTCCAACCTCACATTGCAGGTTTTATTGGTGGCGATTATTGTGGGTGTCGCACTCAATTTTTACAAGCATAGAGAAAAAACCATTTTAGTTTTAGAGCGAATTTCAAAGGTAGTTTTTCTTGGATTGAAATATGTTATGTATCTCGCCCCGATTGGTGCTTTTGGCGGCATGGCTTATACCATTGGAAAGTTTGGTTTAGCTACTCTTATTCCTTTGGGAAAATTGATGATTTGTGTTTACGCAACTATGTTTTTGTTTGTTTTTTTAGTTCTTGGCGGTATTCTTCACTATTATAAAATCAAAATAATGGATTTGCTGAAGTATATTAGAGAGGAATTATTATTGGTTTTAGGAACTTCTTCCTCTGAATCTGCTCTACCTTCAATTATGGTTAAGTTAGAAAGAATGGGCTGTAGCAAATCAGTAGTTGGATTGGTTATTCCTACAGGATATTCTTTCAATTTAGATGGAACGTCTATTTATTTATCGATGTCAGTCATTTTTTTGGCTCAATTATATGACGTACACCTTAGTTTTTTTGAAATTTTAGTTATTATAGGATTGTTAATGATTACCTCTAAAGGTGCAGCAGGAGTAACAGGTAGCGGATTTATTGTTCTAGCCTCGACCTTGACGGCCATTCACAAAATACCAGTTGAAGGATTGGCTTTTTTATTGGGAGTAGATAAATTTATGAGTGAAGCAAGGGCTATCACAAATCTTATTGGCAACAGTGTTGCGACGATTGTAGTTGCCAAAAGTGAAAATGATTTTACGGAACCCAATTTGGATACTAGTTTAGAGGAGTTTTAGCTTTATTCGGCTGTAGAATCCGAAAATAAATCTTCATCATCAATTTCTTCGTCAGTTGATTTTCCAATTTCGAAAAAGCTAAAAATCGAACCTCCGTAACTTTTCTTAAATGAAAAGTGAATCAAATGGTCGAGTTTAGTGTACTTAGAATGTTCAATTATCATCATTCCATCTTCTTGAAGCGTGTTTTTTTCGAAAACCAGCAACACAATTTTATCAAAGGTTTTCTGGTCTAAAGCATAAGGAGGATCGGCAAAAATAATGTCGTAAGTCGCTTTGTTTCGTTCCAAAAAGGTAAAAACATCGCTTTTGGTAGCGGCAATGTTGAAGTCATATTCGGAAGCCACTTGCTTGATGAATTTCACACAACCAAAATCGGCATCAACAGAAGTTATCGGTGTGCTGCCACGTGAGGCAAATTCGAAACTGATATTTCCAGTTCCAGCAAATAAATCCAGTATTTTCAAGCCTTCAAAACTGAAATGATTGTTCAAAACATTAAATAATGCTTCTTTACTCATATCGGTTGTGGGGCGAACGGGAAGTCCTTTAGGCGGAAAAATACGTCTTCCTTTGTATTTACCTGAAATAATTCTCACTATTGGAATAAAATAAAATGTTTTCGATTTTGGGCAGTTGAAAATGAATTGTATTTCTGCAAATTCGATACATCAAACAAGGATACATTTCGAATGTATTTATATGCCAATTGAAAAAAATCGTCTTCCTCGGCGATGGTTCCCAATAATTCCAATTTAAAATTCTCGGGATTCATATTCAATTGTTCGGCTGTGAAAAGCAAATAATACAGAAAGTCTTCCGGAGTTTGATAATCGAAAGAATTGAACAAAAGCAACTTTTGATTTTGAACCACAACAATCTCAAAATGGCCAGGATTGAAATTGACAATCATCTTTTTGTCATCATTGTTTTTGGACACATCCAAAAGTTTGGTGACCAAAATACTGTTGGCGTGTTTGTAATCGAAAGAACCAAATTGGTCAATAAAAAAATTATTGATGTTCACGTAAGGAATGTAAACGGCATTCATCTGGTAATTTTGAATTTCGTCGAAAGCAAAAAAATCAGTTTCGAAAACCTTTGTATTGTATTGCAAATAGCTTCCCAAAAAATTCTCGTCAAAAA
>CALPPA020000105.1 GCA_943325355.2 Klebsiella pneumoniae
AACGAAAATTTCTCAGGTTGGATGCTATTAAATTACAATAAGCCGGTTCAGGTTTCTTCAATTCTAGGTGGATTTCAACCTAATTTTGCTGTTAATGAAGATATAAAAACCTATTGGTCGGCAAAATCTGCTGACAAAGGCGAGTTTATAATTTCTGATTTAGGCGAAAAAAGTACCATCAACGCTATTCAAATAAATTATGCAGATCAGGATGTGGAATTAATGGGAAAACCAGTATTGACAACGGGTCATAAATACATTTTGTATTATTCTGACAATGCTAAAAACTGGAAAATTCTTGTAGACAAAAGCAAAAACACCAAAGACGTCCCGCACGATTATATCGAACTCGAAAAACCAACTCAAGCGCGTTATGTGAAAATGGAGAACATCCAAATGCCAACTGGAAAATTTGCTTTGTGTGGTTTAAGAATTTTTGGAAAGGGAAGTGGATATTCTCCCGGGATTGTCAATAATTTTGTTCCTTTACGGACTGAACCAACTAAAGAAGGAGAGAGACGCAACGTTTGGTTCAAGTGGCAGCAAGAACCTTTAGCGGATGGGTATGTCATTTATTTTGGAAAATCACCAGATAAAATGTACGGTTCAATAATGGTGTATGGAAAAAACGAATATTACTTTAATGGACTGGATAAATCCGATGCGTATTATTTTCAGATTGAAGCATTCAATAACAACGGCATTGGTCCACGAACCGAAATAAAAAAATCAGAATAAAAAATGCGCTATAATTTTATGAGAAAAATACTATTTATAACAGCCTTATTCCTAAACGGAATAGCACTATTTGCACAAGCCAGTGACGAACAAACTATCAAGGAAATTTACAAATCATCGTTAACCAATTCTAAATGTTATTCTTGGCTGGATTACTTATCGAATGCCATAGGAGCTCGATTGTCAGGCTCTGAAAATGCTGAAAAAGCAGTTCAGTACACCAAGCTGCAAATGGAAACTTTAGGTTTTGATCGAGTGTATCTTCAAGAAATGATGGTGCCAAAATGGGTTCGTGGTGAAAAAGAAATCGCCTATATTATTGACAATAAATCTGAAGTAAACATACCAGTTTGTGCTCTTGGAGGTTCCATAGCCACATCAAAAAATGGGATTACTGCTGAAGTTATAGAAGTGAAGAGTCTCAAGGAATTAGAGACCTTGGGGGAACAATTAAAAGGTAAAATTGTGTTTTTTAATAGACCAATGGATCCAGAAAACATAGAAGCCTTTATATCTTACAGCGGTTGTGTTGATCAAAGATCTTCTGGTGCAAAAGAGGCTGCAAAATATGGGGCAGTGGCTACTATTGTACGTTCGATGAATTTTCGTTTAGACGATTTTCCGCATACTGGCAATCAAAATTATGGAGATCTTCCAAAATCACAATATATTCCTGCTGCTGCAATTAGCACCAATGGAGCTGAATTATTGAGTAAATTTTTAAAAAATAATCCAAAACTTAAATTTTATTTAAAACAGTCTTGCCAGGAAATGGAAGATGTTTTGTCGTATAACGTTGTTGGTGAAATAAAAGGAAGTGAGTATCCTGAAAACATTATGGTTGTAGGTGGACATCTTGATTCTTGGGATCTTGCTGATGGTTCTCACGATGATGGAGCAGGAGTGGTTCAAAGTATGGAAGTCGTAAATATTTTTAAAAACATTGGCTATAAACCAAAAAACACACTTCGGGTTGTTCTTTTTATGAATGAAGAAAATGGACTAAGAGGTGGGAAAAAATACGAAGAATTGTCTAAAGCCAATAATGAAAATCACATTTTTGCATTAGAAAGTGATGCTGGAGGATTTTCTCCAAGAGGATTTTCAATAGAAAGTGACGATGCTAATTTTAATAAAATCCTTAGTTGGAAAAACGTATTTGAACCTTACTTAATTCATAGTTTTGCGAAAGGGCACGGTGGTTCTGATATTGGACCATTAACAGCTAAATCAATTGTAAAAGTGGGTTTAAAACCAGATTCGCAACGTTATTTTGATCATCACCACGCTGCAAACGACACCTTCGATGCGGTTAATAAAAGAGAACTTGAACTAGGAGCCGCAACTATGGCTGCAATGCTATATCTTATAGATCAAAATGGAATTTTAATAACCGCATCAAATTAGCGAATATTTAAACTAGATTTCAAAATTTGATGAGGAGAACTATTTGTGTAATTAAGTTTTTCCAAAATTATTTCTGCTCATTGGCTTTTAAAACCCTCAAAAAATTCCCGCCTAAAACCTTGTTAATATCCTTTTTGCTATATCCTTTTTCAACTAAAGCTTTTGTGATTTGAGGATATGTAGTAACATCGTCAAGTTGTTGCGGTGTAATATTAATACCATCAAAGTCAGAACCCAATCCCACATAATCTATTCCAACTAACTTGATAATATATTCAATGTGATCTATAACCATTGAAAAGGGAGGTTTTATGAGTTGTACTTCTACTACATATTTGTAAGATAGAGTATCTTTTACATAATGTTCATTCATACCCGTTTCAATAAGAGAATCTTTTTCGGCAGCGTGATTTTGAAAGAAAGCTGCTTCCTTTTTATCAAAACCAGCATCAATAAATCCAGGGTTGAAATTTACCTGTATTACGCCACCATTTTTTGCAATGGCTTTTATTTGATCATCCTTTAAATTACGGCGATGAGGAGTGAGACTGTACACAGAGCTGTGCGATGCAATAATTGGTTTGGTAGTCAATTTAATTACATCCCAAAAAGTTTGATCGCCGGAGTGACTTACATCTATTAGCATTCCAAGTTGATTCATTCGTTGTACAACTTTTTGTCCAAAATCGGTGAGTCCTTTGTGAGCTAGATTTGGGTTGGTAGCTTCATCAGCTGCACTAGTTGCCCAAGAAGGAGCATAATTATGGGTAAGGGTTAAATATCTAGCACCACGGTTATAGATTGTGTCTAATTTGCTGAGGTCATCTTCTATCATATGTCCGCCTTCGACTCCAAACATAGCTGCAATTTTTTGTTGTTTTACTGCTTTTAAAAGGTCTTTATAATTGGCAACTTTTACAATTTTATCAGGATTCCGTGACACTGCCGCATCTAAACTATCCATTGCGGTATTGGCGTAAGCAAATGGATTTTTTGCATCACCATCGCAATACACAGAAAATAGTTGAACATCCAGCCCGCCTTTTTGCATACGGTCAAGGTCGCTATGGGTTTTGCCTTTTAGGTTTTTATCGAACACCATTCCAAGGTCTACCGCCCTCATCAAGAAATCATTGTGTGTATCGACAAGAATAGCTTTGTCGTGAATTTTTTGATACGATTGTGCTGTAAGTTGTTGCGATAAAACGATAGTTATAAATAACAGGATAGTTGTAGTAGATTTCATTTTAAATTTGATTTGTTTATTAAAAACAGAAATAATCCTCAGAGGTATTTATTTTAAAACAAACTCAATCTCTATAATTCAACGCTGGTTTTCTGTCTCCAAGTAATGCCTTGTATTGATAATCGCCTTTGGTTTCTATAAACTCTTCTTTTGCTTTTTTGATTAATTCAGGATTGGTAAACAAATCAATTGCTGTAAATGCCATTGTTTTTGCAGCTACCATCATTCCTTTTATGCCAATATCTGTAGCGCCACATGCAACGGCTTGCCAACTATGTGCACCAGTACCCGTTACCCAAGTGGCTGTTCCCAAGCCTACAGTAGGAACTACATAACTTACATCGCCTACATCTGTCGAACCTAGACTTTTTTCTATATACATAGGTTTTACAATTGCAGCTAAATCAATTGAAGCAGCTTTAATTAAAAAACTAGCTTGAATTTTTTTTGCATACTCTTTTTCTTGAGTGGTATAAATTACTCCCCCCACTTTTTGTAAATTGCCTTGCATATTATTTGCGAGAGTTTTATTGATAAGCAAGTCGTGAGTGCCGCCAATGATTTCGAAATCCATTTTAGTTTCTGTACCAAGGGCTGCACCTTCCGCAGCTTTTGCAATTCTGTCAAAAATTGCCACGGCTATAGTTTTCTCGGGATGCCTTACATAATAATATACCTCTGCAAATTCAGGAACTACATTTGGAGCTTTACCACCATTGGTAATCACATAATGAATGCGAGTTTCTTGTGGTATATGTTCTCTCATCATATTAACCATATTATTCATTGCTTCGACCGCATCTAGTGCAGAACGACCCTGCTCTGGCGAACCAGCAGCGTGTGATGCAATGCCATAAAACCTAAACTTGGCGGACTTATTAGCTAATGCACTAGTATAAGTTGTGGTGTTTTCATTGCTTGGGTGCCAATGAATCGCAATATCTACATCGTTAAACAACCCTTCCCTTACCATATATACTTTTCCGCTTCCACCTTCTTCGGCAGGGCAACCAAACACTTTTATAGTGCCTTTTATTTTGCCTATTTCTAATAGTTTTTTGATAGCAATACCCGCAGCTACTGAACCAGTACCAAATAAATGATGTCCACAAGCGTGACCACTTGTTTTATTTGTAATAGGTGTTTTGGTTGGCGAATTGTCTTGAGATATGCCTGGCAATGCATCGTATTCTGCCAATATCCCAATAACAGGCGAACCGCTACCATAAGTGGCTACAAAAGCAGTAGGCATTCCTACTACTCCAGCTTCAACAGTAAAGCCATTATCCTTTAATGTAGTCTGTAACAATGTTGAACTTTTATTTTCTTTATATCCAAGCTCCGCAAAATCCCAAATATTTAATGCGATTGTTTTATAGGCATCATAACCTGCTTGTATGGTTGTTGCTGTTTCATTTTTTAAAGCCTCATTTCCTTTGATATTACTTTTCATTTGAGCCAAAAGAGCAAAAGGAAATACATTTATCAGTGTGATTAATAGGAGGGTTGTTTGTTTGATTTTCATTTTGTTTTTCGATTAAAAAATATCGTAAATATATTAAATGAGCTGATTGGTTTTTATTAAAATTGCTTAAAGTTTTACAAATAACTCAACCACCATTTTTCTTTATGACTTTGTTTGTAGTTATCTAATTTTTTACATAACGGATAAAGTACTAATATAACACCAACCCAAACAGCATAAACCACCCAAAGCGGAAAACCAAATCCTTTTAAAGCGGGCACTTCGGTTACCCATTTCTGTAGGATCATTGCTTGCCAACCAAATCCTGAAAGTTCTGCAAAAAGTAGCGCAACAAGATGAATAAGATACAGATGCAGGATGTAATAGAAAAAAGGAACTCTGCCCAAAGTACTAAAAAAATAAACCACTTTGCCTTTTAACTTTTCGGCATTTGCCAAAAATGAAAGTGCAGTTCCCAAAGCCATCAATAAATACAATAAAGACGGTGGATATTTAGAAGGATTAAAAAACGAAATCAAATCTTTTGCTGTAGTTTCCTAATCTTTATAATGTGCAGGATCGCCATATAAATTAGTGAATCTTAAAATAAAGAAGGTAACAATTGTTGAAATTCCTATTACAGTAAATAGTTTTTTTCTTCGAATACTATCAAACGATGTGTCATAAAAAGCTCCGAAATAATAACTCAAAGACATTACTGCAATCCAAGGAATTAAGGGATTTCCAACCATAAGTTCAACTCCATCGGTTAGTTTAAAAACACCAAACTCGTGAAGAATGGACCAAAACACATTGCCGTCATAATGAACCGTATCTAAAAGATTGTGACCTAAAATAAGGCAGTAAGCTAAATCCTAAAAAAAAATTTCGAGAAAGATGAATTAATCCAGCCAAAACAATCATACTAATTCCTAATGACCAAATAATAATTAAAGCTGGACTTCTAAAATAAATATCAAAAAACCAAGCAAAATTAACTATAGTCAATTCGATAAAAACCAATCAAAGCCCATTTATAATCCCAATAATACCCAAAAGTTTCTTGTTCAAATCCAAAATAGGTTAGGGCATCTTTCATAATAAATTTCCCTGAAAATAAAATTAGGAAAACCCAAATCAGTACTTTAAAGTAAGATTTGGGTTTTGAGATTGACAAAATGTTTGATTTGCTCATACATATAAATTTATTTTTTATTGCCTACTTTATTTATGTTTTGGCTTTTCCCCTTATTATTTTGTTAAATTTACTCCATATCAATCTCTATTAATTGTCTTGGCAATGCCAATACTTTGACCTCAAGCCAAGTTCCTTTTGGGAATTGTTTTTTATAAATGGAGTTTCTATACCCGGAAACATTAATAAATTCTGCCATATTGGTCGTCAATACATTTTATACCACTACATCATCAAAAGTGCAACCATAATGTTTTAAGATTTTTTCTAAATCGGAGTAGTAGTTTTTCATTTGTTGGTCCATACTTCCAGGAGCG
>CALPPA020000106.1 GCA_943325355.2 Klebsiella pneumoniae
ATGGAGAATCCATTACGCAAATTACGGATAAATTACTCCAAAAAGGATTTTATGATTTTGTGGGTTCGGACGTTCATTACGACAAGCATATTGCCGCTTTTGAACAAAAATTAAACATAAAAGAGCTGACTTCACTAAAGGAAGTAATAGCAAACAATCAGTTTTTTAAAATTGACGGATAATGTCAAATCATTATTTATCCAATTGTGTGTAAGTAGAATTCATACTGATAAACTCGGGAACTATTTTTTTCATTTTGACCACAATATCATCATTGTCAAAGAAGCTAGCAATACCGATAAGCTCATCAATATCGAGATGCAAATCTTCAAACTCCACCTGAATTTCCTCTGCAATCAAAATTTTCTCGTGGTGGGTAGGTAAGGTTTTTGAGGTATCGTTGAGTAATTCTTCATATAATTTTTCTCCCGGCCGCAAACCCACAATCTTAATTTTTATATCTCTCTCTGGATTAAATCCTGCCAACTTGATCATCTTCCTAGCTAAATCAATAATCTTGACCGGTTTCCCCATATCAAATATATATATCTCGCCTCCATTCCCCATCGAACCTGCTTCAAGAACTAATTGACAGGCTTCAGGAATAGTCATAAAATACCTAATTATATCTGGATGAGTTATGGTAATAGGGCCACCTTCAGCGATTTGTTTAGTGAATAAAGGAACAACAGACCCATTAGACCCTAAAACATTTCCAAAACGAGTGGTGATAAACTTGGTGGAGAACAAACGATTATTTTCTTTATGCTTTAGGTGAAGAGATTGAACATATTTTTCAGCTATTCTTTTACTCGCTCCCATAACATTGCTAGGATTAACCGCTTTGTCCGTGGAGATCATTACAAACTTATTGACTTTATATTTACAGGACAAATCGGCCAGAATTTTAGTCCCTTCTATGTTGGTTAGAATTGCTTGAGAAGGGTTTTCTTCCATCAAAGGCACGTGTTTGTATGCAGCGGCATGATACACCATTTCTGGTTTGTACAATTTAAATACCCTCTCCAAGGCTGCCTTGTTGCGAATATCAGCAATAACAGTACAAATTATGGTATCGGATATGATTCCTTCAACCTCTAATCGAATGTGATGTAAAGGGGTTTCGGCCTGATCTAGTATAATAATTTTTTTAGGATTGAAACTCAATACTTGCCTTACGATTTCGCTCCCTATCGATCCCGCTGCACCAGTAATTAATATGGTTTTGTCCTCTAACTGTCTCGAAATAGAGATACTGTCCAAGACAATGGGATCTCGTTCCAATAAATCTTCAATCTGGATGTTTTTTACTTTTTGGGAAATTTCTTTTTGATTTTCCCAATCCGAAATTGAAGGAATCGTATATACTTTGTAATTAAATTCTAAACATTGGTCAATAATAACTAATTGTTCTTCCTTTGACAAACTTTTATCTGCGATAACAAGTCCTTCGGCACCTACGGAACGCATCAAGGCAGGCAACTTTTTTCTTTGAACCAATATAGGTAAATCCAACATCCGTTTGGAAGCATTTTGATTGTTCTTGTCAACAAAAGCGACAATTTTAAAACGGGAAGGTGATTCAAACTTCAAAGCATTGGCAATAGATATAGCATTGGCATCAGTACCATAAATAACGGCTTTAATTAATTTATGATCTGTTTTTTCTATAAAATAAAGTTCAAAAGTCTGTTTTACGATGACTCGATATAAAAATAAGCCACAAAAAGAGAGTACCATATTGATGAACAGGGCAGTGTTTAAAAAAGCTTTTTCTTTAAAAAATAGCTCAAATAAAAAATTGAAAAACAAAAAGAAAACCAATACTGAGGTTTGTGAAAACAAAATCTTGATAGCATCAATATAAGAGGAATGCCGAATTATGCCAGAATAGGTTCTAAATATCCAAAAGAAAAAAATATTAATTCCAAAAAACAAAGAAACAAAAGTCAATGTATGTTTTGTAATTATATAATTTAGTCCAGTTCCCTTGAAGATTAAATACGTTAAAAAATATGCCATAAGTAAAACTGAAAAATCAATCATTACAATAATCCATCTTGGCAAATAACTCAGGTTATGGATATTAATTCTTAAATTCGCTCTAGAAAAAAAAGTAGATATATTCATAGTAAAATTTCTATTTGAACCTTCAATATTATGGACATTTAGTCTAAAATTTTGTTAATTTTAACATAAACAAAAATACAAATTAATAATTCAAAAAAAACACTTTGTATCAGAAACATTTATTTTAAACGACATATGACAAAAAAATACCCCCAAACAGCATCTAACTGTATGGGGGTAATCTAAATATAGGAGTTTTAAGTTACTTTTTTTGTTTAATTAATTGGAGCAAATAACTACCATAACCTGATTTTAGCAAAGGCTCAGCGACAACTTTTAGTTGATCAGTATCTATAAATCCCTGACGCCAGGCAATTTCTTCGATACATCCCACTTTTAAACCCTGACGTTCTTCTAATACTTGAACGAACTGTCCTGCTTGCATCAAGCTGTTAAAAGTACCGGTGTCTAGCCAAGCAGTGCCACGGTTCAAAATACCTACTTTTAAAGCTCCTTTTTCAAGATATACCTTGTTGACATCCGTAATTTCATATTCCCCTCGAGCACTTGGTTTGATATTCTTAGCAATTTCCACCACCGAATTGTCATAAAAATATAAACCAGGAACAGCATAATTGGATTTTGGCTTCACCGGCTTTTCTTCAATGCTAAGGGCTTTGTAGTTTTCATCAAATTCAACGACTCCATAACGCTCCGGATCCGAAACGTGGTAAGCAAAAACGACACCTCCCTCAGGATTCGTGTTCGATTGCAGTAACTCGTCCATAGTAGAACCAAAGAAAATATTGTCTCCCAAAACCAAGGCAACGCTGTCACTCCCAATAAATTCTTCCCCAATTACGAAAGCCTGTGCTAAACCATTAGGGATGGCTTGTTCTGCATAACTGAAATGACAACCAATGGTTGAACCATCTCCCAATAATTTTTTGAAATTTGGCAAATCATGAGGTGTTGAAATAATCAATACTTCGTTGATTCCTGCCATCATCAAGGTCGACAATGGATAATAAATCATAGGTTTGTCATAAACAGGCATCATTTGTTTGCTCATCGCCAAGGTCAACGGATGCAATCTCGTTCCGGATCCGCCGGCTAATATTATTCCTTTCATATGAAATTAGAAGTTAGAAGTTAGAGATAAGACGGAATGAATAGCTACAATCTTGCTATCATTTTCTTTAAACTTATTTTATAATCAATTGGGACTATTCCATAAACTTCGCGAATCTTAGTTTTATCCAATAAGGAATAAGCAGGTCTTTCTGCTGGAGTTGGATAACTCGAGGATGGAATTCCTTTGATTTCGCAGGATTTTTGAGCAAGGGTTTTTATGTCTACAGCAAAATCAAACCAACTGATTTCTCCTTCGTTAGTATAATGGTAAATCCCAGGTTCCCATTTAGTACTGTCTAAAATTGTCAAGATGACTTGTGCCAAATCAGCTGCATAAGTAGGTGACCCAATCTGATCGTTTACTACGCTGAGTGTATCTCTTTCATCCATCAATCTCAACATTGTTTTTACAAAATTGTTTCCAAATTCGGAATAAACCCATGCCGTTCTAATAATAATACTGTTGGGACAATTTTCAGCACAGGCTATCTCGCCGGCTAATTTAGTGACTCCATAAACACTTTGGGGATTGGGCAAATCAAGTTCTGTATAAGCGACTGGCGAAGTGCCATCAAAAACATAATCAGTTGAAATATGTAGTAATTTTGCCTCTGTTGCCTTACACAAAGCAGCTAAAGTTTTAATGGCCAAATGGTTTATAGCATCTGCAACAACAGCATCTTGTTCTGCTTTGTCAACAGCGGTATAAGCGGCGCAATTGATAACTATATTGGGCTGAATGAGATTAAAATTTTGAATTATTTCAGACTCATTGTCTAGAGGAAAATCTTCAATATCGGTGAAAATAAACTCGAAATTGGGATAATTAGTAGCTACTATTTTGATTTCCGAACCCAATTGTCCATTGGCACCGGTAACGAGTACTTTTAATTTATTATTCAAAACTCCAATCTATTTCGTTAAAACTAGGTAAAATTAAATCTTTTTCGGACACAATAATTTCATTAGGTTCTAATTGCCAGTCTATAGCCAATATAGGATCATCATAACGAATCCCTCTTTCACTTTCTTTATTATAAACTTGATCAACCTTATAGAGTACCGATGCTGTTTCGCTCAACACCGAAAAACCATGAGCAAAACCGTGAGGTACCATAAGTTGTTTTTTGTTTTGCGAACTCAATACCACACTAAAATGTTGACCATAAGTGGGTGAGTTTTTTCGCAAATCAACAGCAACATCTAGAATTTCACCTTGTAAAACACGAACCAATTTGGCCTGTTCATAGGGATTGATTTGCAAGTGCAAACCACGAATCACTCCCCGTTTAGAAAAAGATTGATTGTCTTGAATAAACTGGTATATAATCCCATTTTGGATAAACTTAGCTTGATTATAAGCTTCAAAAAAATAGCCTCTTTCATCTTCGAAAACCTCTGGGATTAAAACAACTAGGTCTTTTATAAAAGTTTTTTCTATGTTCATTGTTGGATCTAAAATGTTGTTTTTTTCTATTTTTGGAATAAATTTTTCACTACAACACTTATTCTATTTCTATCAGATTCCGTCAGATTAGATCCTGAGGGCAAACATAAGCCATTTTCGAATAAAGTTGCTGCTACATCATTACCATAAAAAGGATATTTATCAAAAATAGGTTGCAAATGCATCGGCTTCCACAAAGGACGGCTTTCTATATTTTCGGCTTCTAAAGCTAATCGTACTGTTTCACGATTGATTCCATTGGTTAATTTGGGATCAACTAAAATAGAACTCAACCAATAGTTTGCAAAAAAATCTTCATTTGGTGCGGTAAAGACAGTAACTCCAAGTATGTCTTGAAATAGGTCAGAATAGAAATCGTGCATCATTCGTCTTGAATTTACACGAGAATCGAGAACTTCCATTTGTCCTCGTCCTATTCCAGCACATACATTACTTAATCTGTAGTTATATCCTATTTCGCTGTGTTGATAATGAACTGCATTATCTCTGGATTGGGTAGCAAAAAATAAGGCTCGTTCTTTTAACTCTTTAGTTTTAGTAATAATTGCTCCTCCTCCTGAAGTAGTAATCACTTTGTTTCCGTTAAAAGATAAAACTCCTATTTCGCCAAAAGTACCGCATTTTTGACCTTTATAGCTACTTCCTACTGCTTCTGCACTATCTTCTAAAATTGGAATGTCATATTTGTTGGCAATTTTGTGTATTTCATCTATTTTATAAGGCACTCCATACAAATGAACGGGAATTATAACTTTTGGTTTACGACCTTTTTCAATTCTATCAATAATGGCATTTTCAAGAGCTATTGGACAAATATTCCATGTTTCTAGTTCGCTGTCAACAAAAATTGGAGTAGCACCAAGATATAATATCGGGTTAGCAGATGCTGAAAAAGTCATACTTTGACAAATAATCTCATCTCCAGCTTTTACTCCTAGTAAAATAAGTCCAAGATGTATGGCTGCAGTTCCAGAACTTAAAGCTCCAACAAAACAATTTTGTCCAAGATAATTTTGCAAATCATTTTCTAATCCATTAACATTTGCCCCAAGTGGAGCGACCCAATTAGTATCAAAAGCTTCTTGTACAAATTTTTGTTCACTCCCTCCCATATGCGGAGATGAAAGCCATATTTTTGGTTTAATCATTTGTAATAATATATTTTATAATTTTACCTGGTATTCCAACTACGACAGCATTATCTGGTACATTTTCAATAATTACTGCTCCGGCTCCAACAACAGCCCATTTTCCAATTGTAATTCCCTGAATAATTGTGGCGCCTATCCCAACATGAGACCCTTCACCTAGGCATACATTTCCTGCAACAGAAGCATTGGGAGAAACATGAACAAAATCCTCAATTACACAATCGTGTTCTACTATTGCTCCAGTATTAATAATACAATGTTTTCCAATTTTAGAATTTGCATTAATTATGACTCCTGCCATAATCACAGTTCCTTCTAATATTTTTGAATATCTAGAAACAATTGATTTAGGATGTATAGCTTTTACAAAAACTGCCTTTATAAGCTCAACAACCCTTTTACGTTTTTTGTTATCTCCAATTGAAACAATAAATTGTTTTTCTCTAAAATTTTCTACTTGATTAAAGTTTAAGATTGGAATATCAAAGATGAAAT
>CALPPA020000107.1 GCA_943325355.2 Klebsiella pneumoniae
ACCCAGAATAAAGGACTCAATTGATATGATTATATTTTCTAATTTACCTCTCAAACAAAGCCAAAGTCCCGCCAACCCAATCTTTATCCTTATTGAATTTCACGCCAATCATTTCGCCACGGCTCAAACGTACCAAGTTGCAGAGTAGAGTAGGAGCGGCATCTTCTTTTTTCCAGACACAAAGCACTCGAACTTCGGCTTTTACTTTTCCGTCGGGAGATTGCACTATGGGAATATAATTGACTTTTTTCTGGAGAATGTACAATTCTTTTTCTGAAACGGCTTCGATGTCTTCTTTTTTTACGTGAAAAATTACGCCAGAACCCGAGAAAGAGAATAAAGGTTTCAGTACATAATTTTCCAAATCTTCAGGAATTACTTTTAAATCGCTCAACAAGGTGGTTTCTATGAAATACTTTCCTTTCAACATTGGCAAAATAAACTTGCTGATTCTGAAAAACCAGTTGGGATGTCCAGCCCATTCTACATCAAGATCGTTAGAGAAATGGAAGTTCAGTTTCAAATCGGTTCGTAAATCCAATTCGTCAAAAATCACGCGATTGTAAATGCGTTTCACACGGATTTCTTCCCCGCTTTCGTTTTTATAAAATAATTGCTTGCCTTTTTTAATTATATCAGTGACACAAATTATTGGAATGTCAAGATCTCTTCGGCAATAATAAAAATCAATTTTCGTGTTTTGTTTTTCGGGTTCAATTTCTAGGAGAATGACATTTTCTTTCGGATGATTGTTACAAATTACATCTTCAATTATATCGAGATATTCCTCAGGTGTTATATCATTGACGAACGGAGTTAAATCTTTCAGAAACGGATAATGATTCTTGAATTTCTCGTATAAATTGATTTGGTAATTGTACAAAGAAGGAAATCCTTGTACTTCGATTAGTTTTGGAACAACGGCTCCATTTTCTTCACAAATTCCAAAATCTATAGCCAAGAAAGTCGAGTGTTCGTCTTCGTTGGGAACTTTATTATTTAGTTCTAATGATTTCTCTGTTAGCTTTTTAAAGTCTTTCTGTTGAATTAGTTTAATAACATCAGAACATCCTTCGATAATTTGTGCTTTTAACTCATTAGAAATAAAAAAAGGAGTTTCCCCAATTCGAAAAGTCGGTGCATAATCAAAATCAGAAGCAATATCGTCCTTGAATTCCTGATACTTTTTATCGGTAAATTGGGAATTAAATAAATCACGATATTTTGGAATCATCAGGAGTTTTATTTGTTAATTCGACAATGTTTTTTTAGTTTTCATCAAATCATTGATGGCAATTCGAAGGAAATTAGGAATCAAGGTTTCATTGGTTCTATATATTTTATCATCATCAACTAAGTCTTCGAGCATATTCCTGAATTTGGTATTGCCCTTCATTTTTTTGATTTTCTCTTTAGATTCCTTGTTTCTTAAATTGGAAATAAAACTAATAGGGTCAGCTTCTGGGTGAAATTGAGTTCCCACAAAATAATTCGAAAAACGCACCGCCATAATCGCTCTTTCGAACTGTACGTGATCTCTGATTTTTTCCAATGAAATGATTTTCGCTCCTTTTTTCGAGAAAATACTCAATTTAGGTTGAACCACTTGATAATCTCTGGAATCAATGGCATAAAATGGATCCGAAAGTCCTTCAAAAAGTGGGTCTTCAAAACCTTCTTTGGTTTTATGAATGGTCATTACACCGAATGAGGTATCATTTCTCTTAGTAATTTCGGCTAAGCCAAAATGTTTACAAGCCATTTGGAATGAATGACAAATAAACAAAACGTGTTTTTTAATGGTGTTTTCTTTGTTCCATTTGGTCAATTCATCAATGAAATCGTAATATTTTAAATCCCACTTTCCATCACCTTCCAACGGATTTCCTGGACCACCAGTCGAGATGTAAATATCAAAATTTTTGATATCTGGCAATTCCGATTTTCCTCTTACATCAAAAATTTGGAACGTAACAATCTGGTTAAAACGGTTGATAATGTCAATAATACAGCGCATTCCTTGATTTGGCGTGCCATCATACATATCTAAAACCGCAATTTTTATTTGGGTATTCATTTTATTTATTTAAACAATTTGATAATGCAAAGATAACTTTTTCAATTTCAATTTTAGTGACAATATATAGCTGAATACTGAAAACTGATTACTGAACACTTCTTCAAAGTCCTTTTGTAAATTCATTTGTTATAAAATCCACTACTTTAGTTAAGTCATTTGTATTCTCAAAAACTGCCAGTTGTTTATCGGCACCCGTTCCGTTTTTCATAATTTCATAAACGTAATTGATTTGTTCTCTGCTTCCCAATTCATCAACTACATCTTCTACAAATTCAAGTAATTCAATAATTAGCATCTTGGTTTCTACTTCTTTTTGAAGTCCAAAATCTATCATATTCCCTTCAATTCCATAACGTGCAGCACGAAATTTATTTTCTTTTATCAATGCTAATCTGTATACATTGAAACTCATATTGTGTAAGGACAATTTATATAATTTGGCGACAATTGCTTGAATAATAGCCACAATACACATCGCTTCATCTACAGTTAAACACATATCGCAAATGCGAAATTCAATAGTGTCATAAAAAGGATGCAACCGCAAATCCCACCAAATTTTCTTCGGGTTATCAATACAATTAGTTTTCACCAAAGTATCCAGAAAATTATTATAGGAAGAAACAGAATCAAAATATTCTGGTAATCCAGTCCTAGGGAATTTGTCAAAAACTTTGGTTCTAAATGATTTATAACCTGTTTGCCTACCTTCCCAAAACGGGGAGTTCGTAGAAAGCGCAAAAATATGAGGCAAGAAATAACAGGCTTGATTCATTAATTGCAAACCAATTTCCCGATTTTCAATACCAACGTGGCAATGCATTCCGAAAATCAAATTCGATCTTGCAGCATCTTGTAGCTCATTGACAATATTGTGATACCGAGGGTCATCTGTTATGGGTTGGTCTTGCCATTTAGAAAAAGGATGAGTTCCAGCACCTCCAACAATTAAACCTTGTTTGCCTGCCAAATCGACAATGACTGACCTTAAAGATTTGATTTCGGCTTCGGCTTCCTTGACATTTTTGCAAATGTTGGTTCCCACTTCCACCACAGATTGGTGCATTTCGGCTTTGACCTGCTCGTTTAATATTGTTTTGGCTCCATCAACAATCTTGGACAAATGGGAACGTAGATCTCTTGAATCAGGATCTATAATTTGATATTCTTCTTCAACACCAAGTGTAAAAACAGGTAATTTTTTCATATGTAGATAATATTTGTTTCCTAAAGGAATATGGAATTGCTTCGCCTATTCGCTTGCGCTCGGGTCGCATATCTTCATTGGTGTTTGCGACCGAATTTAAAGTTATGCTCATTTCATAATAAATAAGATTATTATTTAACAGAAACCGCTTCTTTAATAAATGTACCCCAAGTTAAATTCATTTTGCCTGGTTTTTGTTTTTTGGCGGCTGCAATTGCCATTTTAGCAGCGTGTTCCACAACCCATTCGAAATTCTCGGCACCAACGGATGTTAACTCTGCATCTGGTGCTGGATTTCCAAAATCAATAGCGTAAGGAATCCCATCTCGAACGGCGAATTCAACGGTGTTAAAATCATAACCCAATCCTTTGCAAAGTCTTAAAGTATAGTCCTTTACAGTTGCTAATAATTTCTTATCAGTTGCTGGACCATCAATGACATATCTTAAATGATGAGGATTTCTTGGTTCATATTGCATTATTTTTACGTCTTTGCAACCCAAACAATACACACGGAAATATTCTGTAAAAACAATTTCTTCCTGCAACATCATCACTAATTGTCCGGTTTCTTGGTGTTTTTCCCAAAATTCTTCCTTGTTTTCTAATCGGTAAACGCTTTTCCAACCGCCACCAGCATAAGGTTTCATATAGGCTGGGAATCCGATGTAATCAAAAATTCCTTCCCAATCCATTGGATATTTTAAGTTCCGGAAGGATTTACCCGTTGTATCAGTAGGATGTTCAGCCGATGGTAGAATTACGGTATTCGGAAGCGGAACACCAAGTGTATCAGCCAATGAATTATTAAAAAACTTATCGTCTGCACTCCACCAAAAAGGGTTGTTGATAACGTTTGTTCCTGTCAAAGCTGCGTTTTTGAGATAGGCTCTATAAAACGGAACATCTTGTGAAATTCTATCTATAATTACTGCATATTCGCCATCTTTATTTTGAACTACTTTGTCAATAGAAACGGCTTCGGCAATGATGCCTTTTTCATTTTTTGAGTTTACTCTGTCTATAAATGCTTGCGGAAAAGTATCTTCCATACCGAATAATATTCCAATTTTTTTCATTTTTAAAATTTTTATTATTTTTAGACTTAATACTTAATACTCTGATCTTAATAATTTTAAAAGAACTTTATTCTTGATAAATAATGAGGAAACATTTCTTTCCAAACTGGCCAATCGTGTTCCCGATCTTGCCTGACATCGAGCCAATGTTGGATGTTTCTCTCGCCTAAAACTCGGCTTAATTTTAGATTAGCATCATAGCAAATATCCCAGTTTGAAGTACCTAAACAAATATCCATATTCCAAAGTTCGTGGTCATTCAATCCATATAAATAATCTTCGGGACTGTTGTAGAAAACATTGTCATCGTGATGACCGTCCATAAAACTTTTAATATTGAAAGCGCCTCCCATCGAGAAAACGTGGCTGACATATCCAGGATGACGAAAGGCAAAATTGGCTGCGTGATAGCCTCCAAAACTGCAACCGGCAACGGCAACTTTTCCAGAATGTGTGTTATTTTTTACTTTTTCGACGATTTCGTGACAAATCATTTTATCATACCAAGTGTGATTTTCAATGCGGTGTACAGGATGTATATTTTTGTTATAGAAGCTGTCTTTATCAATGCTTGCAGGACAAAATATTTGGATTAGCCCTTGTTCAATAAACCATTTTGCGGATTCAATTAGTCCCATATCTTTGTTCTCGTGATAACTCCCCATTGATGTTGGAAAAAGTATTACCGGATAACCAGTGTGACCAAAAACTAACATTTCTATGTCCCTATTTAAATTGGGTGAGTACCATTTGAAGTGTTCTTCTTTCATATGTTGATTTTTATTGTTTTTTATCGGTCATATGTAATTGCTTTGCCTGTTCGCTGCGCTCGGGTAGCATATTACATTGGTAATTGCGACCAAAAATCTGCTATGCTCATTTCATAAAAAATAATTTTAACAATTATAGTGAAAAAATTCAAGCGAGAAACATAAATAGTTACCGAAAATAGTATTTATTAAAAAAAAGACATCTTTAATTAATTCGAATTAAATTCAAACAATTGTACTTGACTTTTCAATCTTTCAATAAGCATTCCCATCATTCTTTTGTTTAGGCTGGAGGAGTTTTTTTTATATATCGAATATTCAATAGTAGTAAATAATCCTATAATCATTCCTTTCAAAGCATTCCGAAACTTGATATCTTTTTGAATTGCGTTTTCAATAATGACCAATTTTTTCTCAATGGAATGAGTATTGAAATCTATTTTGTTTTTCGTTAAGTGATTCATAAAGGAAGCTACAAACAAATCGTTTTGCAACTTCAAAATTGGACGAAGTACTTCATTTTGAAAAAGTTCTTCAGTTGAGGATTGGTCTGAAACAGCTCCAATAGTCTGCCCTCGAAATTCTTTTAAAAAAACATCTCTTTGTGTCATCTTTTTTTTCTTTAAAATTAAAAAAAATGAGATAAGAAAAGTTTAATTTCGCATAAATAAAAATAATATGCGATTTCATTCTAGAAAATGGGTAAAACCTGAAGATTTAAACCCAAACGGAACACTATTTGGAGGGAAATTATTGGCTTGGTTAGACGAAGAATTGGCTTTGTACACCATTATTCAATTAGAAAATTCTAGAATTGTGACCAAACATATGTCCGAAATTAATTTTAGAAGTTCAGCAAGACAAGGAGATATTATCGAAATAGGGATTGATGTTGTAAAATTTGGAAACACATCTCTCACCTTAAAATGTGAAGCTCGAAATATGATGACTCGCGAGACCATAATTTCAATTGACACTACAACAATGGTAAATCTAGGCGACGATGGAAAACCAAAGGCTCACGGTAAAACGGAGATTGAATATGTGAAAGACCGGTTAGAGGGTTAAAAACTTACTTAGAACCTTCTTTTTCAGTAGCTATTTCTGAGATTTCTAAATCAAAATAGGAAACC
>CALPPA020000108.1 GCA_943325355.2 Klebsiella pneumoniae
CTAAACTTTGAAGAACACGAGTCAAATTTTCATCCGACTGTATATTAGCAATACTATCGTACAAAAATGCTGTATCAACTTCAGTTTGTAATTGCCCTTTTAATTTATTTAAATCCATAACTACATTTTTAACAAAGCTAACAAATTTAAACTGACATCCGCTTAAGAATAACTTAAGTTGCGCTTAGTAAAAACTCAAAATTACAGAAGTTCCTTTGTCATAATCGCTTTGGATTTCGAGTTGTATGTCCAGCAATTCCGACAATCGTTTCACGATGGAAAGCCCTAATCCAGAACCCTTTATTTCAGGATGATTCGTTGGATTTGATCGATAAAAAGGATTTAAAATTTTATCCAAATCTTCTTTTTTTATCCCAATCCCGTTATCAGAAATGGTACAGTTCGTGATATTGCCTTTTTGGGAGAGTGTTATAAAAATTTCGCCATTTTCATTAGAATATTTAATGGCGTTACTTATAATGTTGCTAATAATGATAGATACTAAATAATTATCGGATTCAATGTAATACTCTTTTGAAAAAGTATGGTTTATGCTAATTTTTTTAGTATTCATTTTCAAGGAATATCGCGTGAGAATATCTAAAATCAATGCATTCAAATACACTTTTTCGGTTTTCAAACTTTGAATTTGGTTTTCGAATCGAGCCAAAAGCAACAATTGATCTACCAGATTATTCAATCGATTGACTTCGGATATGCCGTATTTTATTTTGTCTTCATATTCCTCCTGGGTTCTCGGCTTTCTAATCAGGACTTCTAATGTTCCTTTTAGAACGGTCAACGGAGTTCTTAATTCGTGTGATGCATCCGAAGTGAATTGTTTTTCTCGTTCAACAGCATTTTCAATGCGATCCAATAAATCGTTGATGGTTTTAGAAAGCACATACAATTCGTCTTTATTTTGTGGCAAATCGATACGTTCTTTCAGATTATCTTTTGTAATTCTGCTTGAAGTTTCCGTAATAAGGGTCACGGGCTTGATACTTCTTCCTGCTATCAATCGAGCAATTAAGAAAAGAACAAACAATATTAACGGTAATGTAATTAAGAATGTGTCTTGCAAATTTTCTAAAATCATCGTCGCATCATCTAAAGACATAGCTATAAACAAAAATCCTATAACTTTATTTTTGTCCAAAAGAGGCACTTGAATTTGCCTGATAGGTTTTTTATTCAAGTAAGTATCGATGAATTTATTGTTTAAAGTAGCATCATACTTTTTGAGTTGCAGGCCTTTTAGATTGGGAGATTTGTCTATCAATTGGTTGTTAATGTCAAAAAACTGGACAAAAACTGGATTCACGTTAACTGTATTGTGCTCGCGGGCTCGCCATTGATCCACCTGAATCAAATACGTATTATTATGATCAATTTCAATCTCTTTTAAATGTTTTGCCACTTCATCCATAATATCATCATTGATGTGTGCGTTTACGCTGTGATTAATGATATTATAAATCACGAAAAACACAACCGAAATCAATAAACCGGTGCTTATGATATAATGAAAAGCGATTCTATTTTTAAAAGAAAAAGAAAACATATAATTAGTTTAAATCGTTCGCAATATAGCCAACTCCACGAATCGTTTTGATAAGATCTTGTTCTTTGTTAAGATTGAGTTTTTTGCGAATGGCATTTATGAAAACATCAATAACTCCGGTATCATACTCAAAATGAATGTCCCAAACATCTTCGATAATCTGAGTTCGGGTACAAACTTTAGCTTTGTTTTTTATTAAATAAGCCAATAACTCATATTCTCTTTGAGTGAGCGCTATTTCCTGATTGTCAACAAGTACTTGATATTTAGATTGAATGATTTGGATGTTACCCAGAAAAAGAACATCGTCTAAACTGACATTTCTGAAATGTATTTTTATCCGTTCCAGCAATTCATCGAAACTAAATGGTTTTTTGATATAATCGTTGGCGCCGGCTTTAAGACCTTCGATGGTTTCTTGAACGGTGTCTTTGGCGGTCAAAAAAATTATAGGAGTTATTGTATCGGTTTTTCGTATGGATTTGCAAACTTCAATTCCGGTCATTTTTGGTAAAATCCAATCGAGAAGGATGAGATTTACTTTTTGACTTAAAGCCAATTCAAGGCCTGTTTTTCCGTCATTGGCCACTAAAATGACATACCCTTCTTCTTCCAAACCTTGTTTGAGAAAATTGGCAATTCCTGCTTCGTCTTCAACTATTAGAATTTTCATAACTATTGCATTATAAACTTGAATCCAATGGTAGCAATGTTCGCCGTTAGATTATCACTTCGTTGGTAATGATTGAATCTAAAATCGACGTTCTTCAAACCAAATTTCCAAATTTTGGCTCCAGTAAAAATATCAGTATAAGTCACTCCAAAACCATATTGATTGGAATCAAAGGTACTTAAATCTGCGTCAGATGTATAATATTTTTCAGTCGAAAGATGCATTTCGTAAGGAGCATAATATTGGGATTGAGTTTGAGTATAATAACGATACAAAGGAAAAACAGTAAATCTATCGGACACTTTAATTGGTAATTCGAAATTTATAGTATGGGACTGAATATTCCAATTATCCGAATAATAACGATAGTAGGAACGCAAAACAAATCGTTCGTTGATGTAATAATTTAATCGGGCTCCAATAGGCATTTTAAACCTACTGTCGGGCAATCTTTCGATATCGTCTGCTAATTTATAGACTCCCACATTGGATTCACTTTCGTATTCAGGAATGTATTGCGCTTGACCAATATAATAATTGGCTTTGTCCGAAAAATAAATTCGGTGATAAGGTGAGGACAATAATCCTTGTTGTTGTAAAACATCAAAGAACAAAGAAACTTGTAATTTCTTTGAAAGAACTTGAGAAAACCCAAAAGAAGCTGAATACGAATTTCTATTCACTGCGCTAATGGTCTCAAAAGCAGAAGGAATATAATTAGTGGTAGCTTGTCCATTTTGATCCAAAACGGTTACTCCACTAAAATAACCTTGGTTTAAGAAATCATTTCCATATTTAGAATATTCGTGTAATTCTGTGGGATAAATTGGCCTCCATTGATCCAAATAAACATTGGCTTTTAGACTTAATTCCGTGTTTTTATCATTAAAAAGATTGGCAATTCCACCTCCAAAACCAACAGAAGTATAATCGTATTCATTAGAAAAAGAAACATCAGCATTCCAAATAAAATTCCGAGAATCACTACTGTGTGCATAATTCACCGTTATTGCGGTCAATTCATCGTTTTTTGATGCGCCTGACGATGCTTGCCAAGGAGTCCCATAAGGTGAACTTGCTGGAGCTGCCGCAAATGAACCTACTTTGTCATCGTCACCATCATCATCTCCCCCACCTGAAGCACCTGTGGCGTTGAACGGATTGATATTGCTAGATGAAGCTGATGAATAGGCAGAAATACCCAAGTCTACCGTTAAAACTGAATCATCGTTTAAAGGCATCGCTATAACTATATTTGAGGCTACATCTGTTAGTTTTTCAGAGCCAATTCCTCCAGAAACAGCTGATTTAGACCCATCTTGATTGTAATAACTCAGCAAAAAATCAACTTCGGTACTTTCTAAAACTCTTTTTTTAAACTCTTTTCCATCAGTGCCTTCTTGGGAAAAGGCATTGAATCCAAGTAGTATAAAAAGTAATATAATTTTAATTTTCATAAACAATATCTTCTAAAACAGCATTAAACTTTTATTGAAATTAGTTGCAACCGCAACCTCCTCCAGATTTTCCTCCATTGGCTCCAGCCGCAGCCTCTCTGTAAACCTGAAAAGCAGTTTCATATCGCTCCGATGTCCTTGCTGAAAGTTTCATGTCAGGATCATTTATAGCCACTTTTTCATATTCTTTTACTGTATTACAAGACTGAAGTACAAGTACAAGTAACAATCCCAAAATTATTTTTTTTATCATTTTATTGGTATTTTTTGATGTCTATTCCTTTTGATGAATGAATTTTCCCTTTGTCGTCTACAATGATGCATTCAATTCCTTTTAATTGATTAACTAAATCTAATCCAACATCAACTCCAAGAACAAAAATTCCAGTTGCCAATGCGTCTGCGATTTCAGTTTGTTTAGCAAAAACCGAAACGCTGACAACACCTTGGGCAGGATAACCGGTTCGTGGATCGATAATGTGTGAATACCGAATGCCATTAAAAACCACGTATTTTTCATAACTCCCCGACGTTTCTACTGCATTATTTTCGAGTGGAAAAGTGGTGAAAATTTTATTCTTGTTCAATGGATTCACTATTCCCACAGTCCAAGGTTTTCCGTCAGGTTGTTTTCCCCAAGCATTGATGTCACCAGAAACATTTACGATTCCTGAAGTACATCCTTTAGAAAAAAGTAATTCTTTGACTTTGTCGGCAATATAACCTTGGCCAATGCCACCAAGTCCTAATTTCATTCCTACGTTTTTGAGGAAAATAGTTTGTTCTTTTGGGTCAAGAATAATATTCTTGTATCCAATTTTTGAAACTGATTTTTTAATAGCTTCTTCGGTTGGCATTACTTTCATACTACCGTCGAATTTCCAAATTTTATCCATTGATGCATACGAAATATCAAAAGCACCCGAAGTAATTTGTGAAACTTTAATGGCTCTTTCTACCAATTCATATACTTCTTTATCCACTTTAACAGCTTTGATTCCCGCATTTTGGTTGACTTGAGATATTTGCGTAGTAGGAATCCAATCTGAAATTAAGTTTTCAACACGTTTTACTTCGGCGATAGCCAAATCGATATAATAATTACCATCAACAGTATCTTTGGCAACAACAGTCATTTCTAATGGACTACCCAACATCGATAGTTTTCTCTTGTGCGTGATTTGCCCAAAAGAGACAAATACAAAGCTTAAAAAAAATAAGGTTATGGCTTTTTTCATTTTTTTTCCAATGAATGAATGAGTTGAATATAATCAGTTGCCGAAATGTTTTTAAAACCCGTCATCCCGATAACCTTCCCGGTTTTATCCAAAAGAATCACTAATGGGAAACTGCCATTTTTATTGTATTTTTCGGCAAGTTTATTATTACTTTCGGTGAGTTCGGGAGACAATTGATTCGCTTTTTTCTTTGGAAAATCTGCTTTATATATTACCCAATTCTTTTCAGATTCTGATTTAAAAGCTTCTGATTTCCATACTACATTGTCTAATTTTATACAAGGTGCACACCAATCTGAGCCTGAAAACACTAGAAGAATATTTTTATTATCCTTTAAAGCATACTGCTTTGCATCTTCAAAGTTGGTGTTCCAATTTTGAGAATAACTCAAAGAACTAATAAAAACAAACAGGTAAATAATTATTTTTTTCATTTTCGAAATTTTAAATTTATAACTACTTATAGAAGTAATATTCTAATTATTAAGTATGCTATCGAAAACGCAAAATTATTGCATAAAGTATCTTTTAAAATTCTAATCCTCGAGAATTAAGTCAATATTAAGATTGAAATAATGTATTTGAAAATTTAGGTTTAGTCAATATGGTTCTAAAAATGCAATTTCACATAATTTTAAAGTTAAAGCATTCCATTATATTTTCTAACAAACCATTCCGAAGTTAGTGAAATGGCGATTAAAATCAATAACCAAATCCAATCAATCAAAGGAGTTTTGGTTACTATTTCTTTCTGGACGGCTTTGTAATTTTCATTTTCCAAAAGTGTTTTGATCAAAGAATAAATTTCATTTGGATAATGAACTTTCCCTTGAGTTTGGGTAGCCAATTGGTTCAATTTCTCCACATCGGGATTGACAAATTGCTTTTCGATGTCGAAATCCAAAATTTCAAAATGACCAGAATAGCTTGTTTTTGAATTTAATTCTCGAACCGAAAAATTATACCCTCCAGCCAAAAGCCCGTCTAGATTGACTTTAAAAGAATTATTGCCTTTTAATAAATCATAGTTTTTAGTTTGCTTCGATTTAGTATTCGTCACTGAGATGGTTAAACGTGCTTTTTCGTCAAATTCGTAGTTTTTATTGAAAAATTGTGTGGAAATTTCAATTGGCTCACCTGAATTATAAAAACTTTCGTGGTTGACCACCAATGATTTCTTAGAATCATTGGATGCCAAAAACTGAATAATTTTGTCCACGAAAACATCAAATTTCTCAAATGATTGATTGTCTATATGGCTTTGCAAACGCCATTTCCAAAGGTTTTCTCCCAAAAGAAAAGCCGAACGTTTTCC
>CALPPA020000109.1 GCA_943325355.2 Klebsiella pneumoniae
AAACTATCCGAGTTAGAGTTTTGAACAACTTGATTTGTAATTATTAAATTTGCATCTCGTGAATTTCTATTTACTTTTTTCACTTCCGAAACTACGACTGTACTTTCCGATTTGGGATTTAAAGGAACTATTGTTATTCCGTTTTGGATTGGCTCTGCTTTTTGATTATTTTCGATTACGACTTCATTACTTTCAATTCTTGTATTTTGAGTATTTTGAGTGAAAAAAAATGTTCCTAAAAAAGCAAAACTCACTATACTTGCAGCAATATAAATCCAACCATAGCTGCGAATAGGTTTTTTATCTTCGGCAACAGTAAGCATTGCATCAAGTCTGTCCCAAGAATTTTCGCTTGGAGTGATTTCGCGCTGGTTGAGTTTTTTTCTAAACTCATTTTCTAATTTATTCTGTTCCATTGCTGTAATTTTTTAGCTTTGTTATTTGCTCTTTCAATATTTTACGGGCGTGTGACAATTGCGATTTCGATGTTCCTTCATTTATCCCTAATAGGCTGGCTATTTCCTGATGTTTATACCCTTCTATCGCATACAAATTGAAAATCATTTTGTAACCATCCGGCAAACTGTCAATTAAAAACTGGATGTCTTCTACAGAAAATTGACTTTCAATGTTGTTAAAACTGTCTTCAAAGTATTTTTCTTCTTGAATAAAATTCACTTTTTTTTGAACTCTAATATGCGAAATGCATTCGTTAACCATAATTCGCCTGATCCAACCTTCGAAACTCCCATTGTGTTGAAAATTTTTTAGGTTAACAAAAACTTTCATAAAAGCCGTAATCATTATGTCTTCGGCTTGATGAATGTCTTTTATGTATTGTCTACAAACACTTAACATTTTAGGAGAAAACTGGGTGTAAATCTTCTGTTGTGCAGATCGATTATTGTCGATTGCCAACCGAATAATTTTTTTTTCTTCTTGATTTAAGTAAAGTACTTTCAAAATCTTTTATAAAGTGTTTCTATAAGCAAGACGATGTGTTATGCAAAAAGGTTGCATTGGCAATGATGATTTTATAAAAAAAATAAAAACATCAATAAAATTAGGGCTTAAGAAGATGTACTTTTTTTAAAAATATTATTTTTTTCTTTCAATGACATAATTCACCATCAAAATCAAGGCGTCTTTAAACTCGGATTTAGGGTAATTTTCTAAAAGCAAAAGGGCTTCTTGCTGAAATTGAGCCATTTTTTGTTCAGCATACAACAAACCATTATTCTCTTTGACAAAGGAAATAACTGCTGCAACTCTTTTCTTGTCTTTATTGCGGTTTTTTATAGAATTGATAAGCCACGATTTTTCTTTGGAAGTACAATGATTCAAAACGTGAATCAATGGCAGAGTCATTTTTTGTTCCTTGATATCAATTCCTGTAGGCTTGCCAATGGCTTCTTCGGAATAATCAAATAAATCGTCCTTGATTTGAAAAGCCATCCCGATAAGTTCGCCAAATTTGCGCATATTTTCGACCTGAAATTCATCTTCAATTACTGATTTTGCACCTAATGCACAACAAGCAGCTATAAGCGTTGCTGTTTTTTTTCGGATGATTTCGTAGTAAACGTCTTCGGTTATATCTAGTCTTCGTGCTTTTTCAATTTGCAATAATTCGCCTTCACTCATTTCGCGTACTGCTACCGAAATAATTCTCAATAAATCGAAATCACCATAATCAATAGACAACAATAAGCCTTTAGAAAGTAAATAATCACCAACAAGCACTGCAATTTTATTCTTCCAAAGTGCATTTATCGAGAAAAAACCTCTTCGGCGATTACTGTCATCGACTACATCATCGTGAACCAAAGTTGCAGTGTGAATTAATTCAATAACGCAAGCTCCACGATAGGTTCTTTCATTTATAAATCCTGGAGAAAGCATTTTCGCAGTCAAAAAAACAAACATTGGACGCATTTGTTTTCCTTTTCGATTCACGATATAATATGTGATTCTGTTCAGTAAAGCCACTTTTGAAGTCATCGATTCATAGAACTTTTTTTCGAAAAGTTCCATCTCGTTAAAAATAGGCTGTTTTATTTGAGAGGTAATATTCATTAGAGTTCAAATATACTATTTTCGGATTAAAAAACGGCACCTACTTTAGTTAAGTAAATGTGATTTTTAAAGATTTTATTTTGTTGAATAATGGATATCAATTATCTAGCTCAAACACTATAGCATAAAAAATGTTTTGCAATAAAACCCATAAATCTGAGTTATTTATTAGACATATAAATCGAATATAAAATGTGTAGTTCATCGATTATAAGCCGATTACGTATTTATATTCTGTTTTTTTACATAAATTTGAATTCCCATTTAAACCTTTTGTTAATATATCGGTCAAAGAGTTAAACCTAAAAATTATTGATTATGAAAACTAAATTTTTATTATTCGTTTCGATGCTTTCCATCGCTTTTTTTATTGGTTGTACCAATGAACCTGTTAATGAAGCAGCTCCATTAAGCACAATTTCAGTTGACGAAACCGTTTTAAATACTGAAATGGATGCTACTGTAGATGATGTGTCACTTATTGTCGAAGATCAATTTGATATGCAAAAAAGCATAGTTGCAAAAACAAGTACTCCTATTAAAAGCATATTGCCTCCTTGTGCAACAATTACATCAGTTTTGACAAATGACACTTGGACTAGAACAATTGATTTCGGCACTCAAGGCTGTACATTGCATAATGGTAATGTTGTAAAAGGAAAAATTATTATTAGTTTTTCAAAAATATTTACAACACCTCTAAAAAATATTTCATATAAATTAGAAGGATTTTATCACAATGGCAGTTTAATCGAAGGTAGTAAAACCATAACTCACGAGCTGAGAAAATCTGATTTATTAGCTGACATACACCCTGTAACCACTCACACAATAGAATTAAAAATCACTAAACAAGACGGTAAAGTTTATACAAGAATTGGAACAAGAGTTAGAGAAATGGTAGAGGGATTTGCTACTATTGGAAATTGGGAGGATAATGTATTTAAAGTTTGGGGTTATCATATCACAACTTTCCCAAATGGTATAAAATATACTTTTAAAACAGAAAAAATGCAAGCTCTTGTATTTAAAATGAGTTGCAAAATGCCTTTCCCGGTTTCAGGGATTGTTGAGATCTTAAAAAATGAATTGAAAGCCACTCTTGATTACGGTCAAGGGGAATGTGATAATAAGGCTACAATGACTTTCAAAGATGTTGTTAAAGAAATTATTCTGAAAAAGTAAGATTAAAAAATAAAAATAAATTTACGTCCCAATGAGAATTGGGGCGTTTTTTTATGCTTCTTTATTGGCTAATTGACCACAAGCAGCATCGATATCTTTACCACGACTTCTTCTAACTTTTACCACAATTCCAGTAGCTTCTAATGCTTTGATGTAAGCATTGATTGACTCTTCGGAAGCTTGTTGAAACTCACCATCATCAATGGGATTGTATTCAATTAGATTCACTTTACAAGGGACATATTTACAGAATTTCACTAATGCATCAATAGATTCTTTGTTATCATTAATCCCTTTCCAAACTACATATTCAAAGGAAATTTTGCTTTTTGTCTTCCTGTACCAATATTCCAATGATTCTCTCAACTCTGCTAATGGAAAACTGGCACTAAAAGGCATAATTCGTGAACGAATTTCATCAATTGCAGAATGCAAAGAAACAGCCAGTTTGAATTTTACCTCATCATCAGCCAATTTTTTAATCATTTTTGGAACGCCTGACGTAGAAACTGTGATGCGTTTTGGGGACATTCCTAATCCTTCATTTGAAGTGATCATTTCGATAGCTTTCATCACATTGTTATAATTCATCAATGGTTCTCCCATTCCCATAAAAACAATATTCGACAACGGATGATTGTAATACAAACGACTTTCTTTATCAATTGCAATTACTTGGTCGTAAATTTCGGCAGGTTCCAGATTCCGCATTCTTTTCAATCGTGCAGTAGCACAAAAATTACAATCTAAACTGCAACCCACTTGGCTAGAAACGCAAGCCGTTGTTCGAGTATTAGTTGGAATCAAAACACTTTCGACTACCAAACCATCGTGTAAACGAACCGCATTTTTTACTGTTCCGTCTTCACTTCTTTGCATCGTATCAACCTTAATATGATTGATAACAAAGTTACTTTCGAGCATTTCACGAGTAGTTTTTGAAACATTGGTCATATCTTCAAAACTATGTGCTCCTTTGCTCCACAACCATTCATAAACTTGGTTTCCGCGAAAAGCTTTATCACCATTGGCAACAAAAAAATCACGTAATTGTTCTTTGGATAAGGCTCGAATGTCTTTTTTCTCCATCATCGTGCAAAGTTAATGACTATTTGTTGATTTGTACATTTGATAATTTGATAACTTTGACAAAAATTAATTAAATGCACTTCATATCCCAAGAATTAGAAAATTATATCGAGCAACATTCCGAAAAAGAACCTGAATTATTGGCGGCTTTAAATAAAGAAACGTATCAGAAAATTTTGCTTCCTCGAATGTTGAGTGGCCATTTTCAAGGAAGGGTTTTAAGTATGCTGTCTAAATTGATTCGGCCTGTAAATATTCTTGAAATTGGGACTTACACTGGCTATTCAGCTTTGTGTTTGTGCGAAGGAATGCAGGAAAACGGACTGCTTCACACCATTGATATCAAAGAGGAATTAATTGATTTTCAGCGAAAACATTTTGACAAATCACCTTGGGGAAAACAAATTGTTCAACATCTTGGTGAAGCTTTGGATATTATCCCAACTTTAGATTTGAAATTCGACTTGGTTTTTATCGATGCCGACAAAGAAAATTACATCAACTACTTTGAATTAATTGTTCCAAAAATGAATAAAGGAGGAGTCATTCTTTCGGATAATGTGTTGTGGAGCGGAAAAGTTATCGAACCCTTGCAATCCAATGATTTGAGCACAAAAATCCTTGTAGAATACAATCAATTATTGAAAAACGACCCAAGAGTAGAAACCGTTTTATTGCCTATTCGTGATGGATTGACGGTGAGTCGGGTTTTGTAATTTACTTGAGATTGCTTCGTTCCTCGCAATGACTTTAAATCGGAAAAAAATTTTTTTGTGCTATTTGATACAATTTAAACATCAAAAACCCCAATATGGCTCCACTTAAATACCCACAAATAATGTCTAACGGATAATGCAATCCCAAGTAAATCCTACTATAAGCGAAGATTAATGGCCATAAAAATAGCAACCATAAGTATTTGAAATCCTTTTTGAAAATAAGGTATAAAAATGTGGTAACTCCCATTGAATTTGTTGCGTGACCCGAGAAAAAACTAAACGAATTTCGGGATTGTACTATTCGAATAAAGGAATTGATTTCGGGATTGTTACAAGGGCGCAGTCTTTGAAATCCGTTTTTGAAAGCGTTGGCGGTTTGGTCTGTAAGAACGACTAAAATCGCCACGAAAATCAGTAAATATAGGGTTTGTTTTGTTCCTAATTTATTCAGAATACTTAACAGTAAGATCATAAAAAGCCAAATCCAAGAAGTTTGTTTGGTAAGTATCAACCATAATCCATCATAGCTTTCAGAGCCTAGACCATTTAAAAATACAAATAAATGTTCGTCGAGCGAAAGGATTTTTTCCAACATTATTTTTTACGTTTTATAGGTCCAATTGCATCCTCAATGTCAGCTTCCTTGTTGGATTCGTCTGCTATTAAATGTGATTTTACATTTTCAATTTCAGTAGAAGATGGTGCTATATTTTCGGCTATTGGGTTTGGGTTTTCGTCTACGATACTACTTTTTACTTTGTCAATTTCGGACGAAAAATTATCCGAAATTCCTTTTAAAGGATTGTTGTCTCCAAGCAAATTGGTTTTAGCACTATTGATTTCAGAGGTGATATTGTTAGTCAAATCGCTCAACATATTTTGGTCGAAACCATTTGCTTCAGCGCCTTTTTGAATTTCGTTTTTAATATCGTTGGTGGCATTTTTTAGTTGCGCCATCGCTTTGCCCATTGTGCGCGCCATTTCCGGAACTTTATCGGACCCGAAAAGCATTAGAACAACAAACATTATGAATATTAATTCGCCACCGCCTATTCCAAACATAATCTATTTTTTATAGTGCAAAGTTACAATGATGTTCAGTTACAATAAAGTGTAATTAAAAAATTAATTAGCATTAATCAAATTTTGATTTTGCCTCCACCTTTGGCCAAGT
>CALPPA020000110.1 GCA_943325355.2 Klebsiella pneumoniae
ATAATAAGCGTTTGGCAATTTGTTTTTCATATACATCCAAATCAATGTTTTTGAAAAAAGTAACCAAATGTTTAATCGGCAGATCCACCAAATCAGAAACGGTTTTCGAATTAATTTTCACATATGAAGCTTCAATCCGCAAGCGTTTTCCTTTACAAGAATGGCATTTGGTTTTGCCGCGATAACGTGAAAGCATCACCCGATTTTGGATTTTATAATTCTTTTCTTCCAATTCTTTAAAAAAACGATTCAAACCTTGAAAATAGCTGTTCCCTGTCCAAACCAAATCTTTTTGCGCTTCCGAAAGTTCGAAAAATGGTTTGTGAATGGGAAAATCAAACTTGTAAGCATTGTTTACTAATTCGTCCCGAAACCAACCCATACTTTCGCCACGCCAAGGAAAAATCGCGTTTTCATATATTGATAAAGAAGTGTTTGGAATGACCAATTCTTCATCGATTCCTATGATGTTTCCATAACCTTCACAAACTGGACAAGCGCCATACGGATTGTTGAAACTGAACAAGTGAACATTGGGTTCTAAGAAAGAAATGCCGTCCAGTTCGAAATTATTACTATACGAATAGCGTTCGTTGGTATTTAATTCCTGCAAACGACAAATTCCTTTTCCTTCATAAAAAGCAGTTTGTACTGCATCCGAAAGGCGATTGTAAAATTCTTCTTCATCCTTAACTACGATTCGGTCAATAATCAGAAGAATATCTTTATTGTCCAAAGTGTGTCCATCAATCTCATCCAAACGAATGGTTTCGTTGTTGACCAATATTCTGGAAAATCCTTGATTGAGAAGTGCCTTCAATTTGTCTTCTAAAGCTCGTCCGTGTTCTAAATGAATAGGAGCGAGGAGCAACAATTTGCTGTCAATTCCAAATTTTTTGACATCAGTGATAACATCTGAAACTGTATTTTTTTTGACTTCTTGTTCCGAAGTAGGTGAATAAGTTCTTCCGACTCGGGCAAACAGTAATTTTATATAATCGTAAATCTCGGTCGAAGTTCCAACAGTGGAACGGGCATTGGTTGTATTTACTTTTTGTTCGATGGCAATCGCTGGCGCAATTCCTTTGATGTATTCTACTTTTGGTTTGTCTAATCTTCCCAAAAATTGGCGGGCATAAGATGACAAACTTTCTACATAACGGCGTTGCCCTTCGGCATACAAAGTGTCGAAAGCCAAACTTGATTTTCCGGAACCTGAAAGACCGGTTATGACCACTAATTTGTTTCTTGGAATTGCAACATCCACATTTTTTAGATTGTGAACTTGAGCTCCTTTGATAATTATATTTTTCTTTGGGTCGAGTGAAGATAGGTCAAGGGACATACAGAGATTGAATTTTCACAAAAGTAATCAATTTTGAAATGAGAAATGGCATTGAACGAATCACAAATTTGTATACTTTAATTTGATTTTTAAATTTTGAGAAACAAGTAGGATTTTCGGAATTTTAAACTCACTAAAACGGTTAAAAGGAAGAAAAAGTTCATAGGTTTTGTTAATGTTTTTCTTGTATAAGTTAAATTTTAATGATTTTACTTGTTTCTTAGAATATAATTGTGTTAAATTTGACAAAGTTTTAACCTTAAAAAACAATTAGCCTATACAATAGAACTACTTTTTAGATAAATCGCTCCCAATTTTATTAAAAACTAAAAGGTATTACTATGGCTAATGTACAACTCCCAGATTCTTTATTGGTTCACAATTACGTTGAAGGTGATGAAAACGCTTTGACAGTATTAATTAATAGACATCAATCAAAAATATTTGGTTTTATATATTCGAAAATCCTAGATAGAGACATTTCGAATGATATTTTTCAAGACACTTTTATTAAAGTTATTAAAACTTTAAAATCGAATTCCTACAATGAAGAAGGTAAATTTCTGCCTTGGGTGATGCGAATTGCTCATAATCTGATTATTGACCACTTTCGAAGAAACAAAAAAATGCCAATGTTTAGAGAAACTGAGGAATTCTCCATTTTCTCAATTATGTCAGACGATTCTCCATCAATAGAAAATAAAATCATTCGTGAACAAGTTGAAGTTGACTTACGAAAACTAATTGACGAACTACCTGCAGATCAAAAAGAAGTTTTGATTATGAGAATGTATCAGGATATGAGTTTCAAGGAAATTTCTGAGGTTACTGGAGTTAGTATTAACACTGCTTTGGGTAGAATGCGTTATGCATTGATGAATATGAGAAAAGTTATTGATAAACATCAAATTATTTTAACGAATTGATACTAAAACAAAAATTGCTACGTTGTAATAAAAAAACACAAATTTTATTATTCTATGGCAAAAATTTACTCTCAAAAAACATTAGTTAACAATTCAATGAAACCTAAAAAAGAAATTATTTCTTTTTTATTAAATTACTCAAAAGCGTTAAGCGTTCTGCAAGTAAATAATAAAAGTTTCGAAATTATAGCTAACTAATCAAACGTCCCGAATTTATCGGGACGTTTTTTTATAATATGTATCCAAAACCGATTTTTTGCCTACCGTTTTGGTGATAACATCTTGCTTTAAATCCCAGCCTCTGGCAGGTGAATATTCCCTTCCGTACCAAATCATTTGCAGGTGTAAATCGTTCCAAGTTTCTTTCGGAAAAATTCTCTTGGCATCTTTTTCGGTCTGAACTACATTTTTTCCGTTCGATAAATTCCATCGGTACATCAATCGATGAATGTGCGTATCGACAGGAAATGCTGGAACACCAAAAGCTTGCGACATTACCACACTCGCTGTTTTATGTCCCACAGCGGGCAATTCTTCTAGATAATCAAAACTCTGAGGTACTTCTCCACCGTGTTTGTCAATCAAGATATGCGATAAACCGTGAATTCCTTTCGATTTCATTGGCGACAAGCCACAGGGACGAATGATTTCCTTGATTTCTTCAATCGACATTTTTATCATATCATACGGATTATCGGCTTTGGCAAAAAGTAAAGGCGTAATTTGGTTGACCCGAACATCTGTGCATTGTGCTGAGAGCAAAACAGCAATCAACAGCGTATATGGGTCTTTGTGGTTTAATGGGATTGGAATCTCGGGATACAATTCTTTTAACGTATTTATAACAAACGTTACGCGTTCTTGTTTGGTCATTTTTCATTAAATTTGAATCGTAAAGTAAGTCAATTTCAATAGCAATAGCAATAACAATTTTAAACTTTTAACCTCTAACTTTTAACCTTCAATATCAAATGACAACATTAAAAAAAGGAGATAAATCTCCCAGTTTTTCAGGAATTGACCAAGACGGAAATACGCATAACTTAGCCGATTATAAAGGAAAGAAATTAGTAGTTTTCTTTTATCCGAAAGCTAGCACACCAGGTTGCACCGCCGAAGCTTGCGATTTAAGAGACAATTTTGAGCGTTTTCAGGCCAATAATTTTGCTCTATTGGGAGTTAGTGCCGATGCAGCCAAAGCCCAAGCCAAATTCAAGGAGAAATACGATTTTCCTTTCCCATTATTGGCAGACGAGGACAAATCGGTTATTGAAGCTTTTGGGGTTTGGGGACCCAAAAAGTTTATGGGGAAAGAATATGATGGCATTCACAGAACCACATTTGTCATTGACGAAAATGGAATTATTGACGAAGTAATATCTGAAGTAAAAACCAAAACTCACGCATCACAGATTTTAAAATAAAGGTTTGTTTTATTGAAAAAGCCAAGAGAACACTATCGCTTTCTTGGCTTTTTTTATTTTTTATATTGGTAATAGCCACATAAAACTTGAAAACTAGTTACTTTTTTCCATTAAAATATTTGGTTTATATCCAAAAAGCTCGTGCTCTTTAATAATTTGAGCAACACCAGTTGGCAACATAGTTTCCCATCCTGGTTTATTTTCATTGATCATTTTTAAAACTTCGCGAGAGAAAACTTCTAAGTTTTTTGGGTTGAAGTTAGTAATATCAACCACTTTTCCGTTGTATTTAAAAAACTTGTATAATTCCTTCATCCTAGGATGCACTTTTAATGTTTCAGAATTCATAATAATACCATTTTCGTCAATCATTGGATACAAGTACACTTTCATATCTCTATAAAATAATTTTCCGAAAGCTTCCAGAATTCCACCACTTAAATGGCGATAGTATTTTTCATCAAAAATATCGACCAAGTTATTTACACCCATTGCCAATCCCATTCTGGCTTTGGTATATTTTGCAAAGTATTCGACAACCTTATAATATTCTTGAAAATTAGAAATCATTACGGTTTGGCCTAGAGAACAAAGTAATTCGGCTCGATCCATAAAATCCTTTTCATCAATTTCTCCATCAGAACGTAAATTTGATAAAGTGATTTCAAAGATTACCAAAGTATTCTCTGCATCAACTTTATTTTCATCCAAAAACATTTTTAAAGATTCCTTGTACATATCCATATTAACCTTTGTTACGGGACGAAAGCTTCCTCTTAGAGTAAGGATATTCTTTTTGTATAATATGGCAGCCGGAAGTATATTTTTTCCTTCGGGATCAAATATTACGGCATCAGTCATTCCGTTTTTTACTAGTTGTAAACTCATCAAACGGTTGTCTACATCCTTGAAACGTGGTCCAGAAAAATTTATGGTGTCTATCTCTAGCTGATCTTTATCTAAATGGTCGTATAAATAGCGCAAGAATTTTTTTGGGTCATTGTATTTATAATACGCTCCGTAAATTAAATTTACACCAAGAATTCCCAATGTTTCTTGCTGTAATCGTACATCTGTTTCTTTAAAACGAATGTGTAGAATTATTTCGTTATATCCTTCGTCTGGCTCAATTTGAAAATGAATCCCAACCCAGCCGTGTCCTTTAAATTGTTTTGCAAAATCAATGGTAGCCACTGTATTTGCATAACAAAAAAACATTTTATTGGGATGTTTTTTTCTGCTTAATCGTTTTTCAATCAATTCTCCCTCGTGAAGAAGCATTTTTTTAAGACGACTTTCTGTAACATAACGACCATCTGCTTCAATACCATAAATAGAATCGCTAAATTCTTTATCGTAGGCAGATGTTGCTTTTGCGATAGTTCCAGAAGAACCTCCAGCTCTAAAAAAATGTCTCACGGTTTCTTGACCGGCACCAATTTCAGCAAAAGTTCCGTAGATGTTTTCGTTCAAATTGATTCGAAGCGCTTTGTCTTTTATGGAAGGAATTTGTTCGATGACTTTGTCACCTTTCAGTTTTATTTCTGTGTCCATTTCTATTAAATTGGGCTTATTTGTTGCAAAGTTACTAAAATAGGTTTCTAATGAAAGAGAATTAATGCTATTTTTGTAAAATAATAAACAAATATCGTGCTAGATGAATGTATATTTTTTAGGGACTGGCACATCGCAGGGAATTCCGGTTATTGGTAGTCATCACTCGGTATGTCAAAGTGCTGATTTTAAAGACAAAAGGCTAAGAGTTTCAGTTTGGATAACTTGGGATAATCATTCTTATTTGATTGATTGTGGCCCAGATTTTAGACAACAAATGTTGGCTTCAAACTGTCAAAAGGTAGACGGAATTTTATATACGCACGAGCATTCAGATCATACTGCTGGTTTGGATGATATTCGTCCCTTTTTTTTTAAACAAGGCGATATTCCAATTTATGCACATCAGCGAGTAATTGATAATCTTAAAAAAAGATTTGATTATATTTTTGAAACCGTAAATAAATATCCCGGAGCACCTTCAGTTAAATCGATAGAAGTTGTCAATAATCATCCTTTTTCCATTGGTAATAAAACAGCAGTTCCTATCAATGTGATGCACGGAAATCTTCCCGTTTTTGGATATAGAATAGATGATTTTGCTTATTTGACCGATGTAAAAACGGTAGAAGAAAGTGAAATTCTTAAACTAACAAATCTGAAAGTTTTGGTTGTAAACGCATTGCGAGAAGAACCACATTCAACTCATTTTAATTTACAAGAAGCCTTGGATTTTATTACTTTGGTTAAACCTGAAAAAGCTTATATTACGCACATTAGCCATATTCTAGGTTTTCACGAGGAAGTTCAAAAAAAGCTTCCAAAGAACGTTTTTTTGGCCTATGACAACTTAGAAATCACTATTTAATACAACTTGAAAATGAAAAAATCATTGATGCTTTACCTTTTTATTCTTGCGCTGCTTTTTAATGTTTTTACCTATATGTATTTCAGCAAGAAATTGGATTTTGAAGAAAACCGATTTGCAAATAA
>CALPPA020000111.1 GCA_943325355.2 Klebsiella pneumoniae
CGCTGGAGATTTTCAAGTACCCTGTGCATTGATTATTGGAACTCGTAAACCTTCAACTGATTTAAAAACTTCATTGAATAATGCTTTGCGCGAATATGACGTGGCGGTTTAACATTATTTCATAAAAATATTGTATATTCCTCCCTCAAACAGGGAGGTTTTTTTTGATATGAAAATACTAGTTATACAACAAAAAATGATAGGCGATGTGCTGGTAAGCAGTATTATTTGCAATAATTTAAGTTTGGCTTATCCAGATGCCCAAATCGATTATTTGGTTTATGAATCAACAATTCCAGTTTTGGAAGGCAATCCCAATATTGACAACGTTCTTTTGTTTCAAGAAAAACATCGGAAAAGCAAAAGAGAATTCCTGAATTTGGCTCACGAAATTCGAGGTATAAAATACGATTTAATAATAGATGCTTATTCCAAATTAGAAAGCTGGCTAATTGTTTTATTGAGCGGAGCAAAAAGAAAAATATCTTATAAAAAGTTTGGTCGTACTTTTTTATACACTGATAACGTTCCCTTTGCCGAATTTCCAAAAACAAATTTGGGTTTGGCCATCGAAAGACGACTTTCCTTATTAGAACCACTTGACTTGAAAATAGAAGTTGATCCTTTTCCAAAGTTATATGTTACCGATAAAGAAAATCAAGACGCGATTGCTCTTTTTGAATATCACCAAGTACAGAAAGATAGAAAAACAGTGATGATAAGCCTTTTGGGAAGCGAAAATCTAAAAACGTACCCATTGGGATATATGGCAAAAGTGGTCGATTCCATTGCCGACAATCTAGGGGTAAATATTCTTTTCAATTATTTTCCAAAGCAAATCAAGGAAGCCAAAATCGTTTTTGATGCTTGCAAACCTTCGACACAGGAAAAAATATATTTCGATTTATTGGGCAATGATTTGCGTTCCTTTATTGCGATAATGAACAATTGTGATTTGATTATTGGCAACGATGGCGGAGCAATAAATATGGCAAAAGCTTTAGGAAAACCTTCTTTTATCATTTTTTCTCCTTGGATAGAAAAGAAAATTTGGGCGACTCTCGAAGATGGTGTACATCATATTTCAGTACATTTGAATGATTTCAAACCCAAATTATTGGCCGAGAAAACAGAGAAAGAACTCAAAAAAAATACGCCTTCATTGTATCAAGAATTCGAACCCGAATTGTTCAAGGATAAAATAGAATTGTTTTTAAAAAAGAATCTTTAATCCAATAAATTTAAGACTTCCAGAATTTCAATTTCTTTTTTAAAAGTCTTTTTCTAGCAAAACGTTCTTGAAAATCATTGGTGTAAAACCACATTTTTTCGAAAATTTCTGCTTCAGTTTGGGCAGAATACAATTTAGAATATTCGTTACTCATAACAGCAATCATTTCTTTTTTGGGAGTCAAATGACTGAGGTTTTTCATTCTTGAATCAAAATCCATTTTGTCGTGAAAATTCATTCTATTCAAATCGACCAAGAAAAAATCATAGTTTCCTTCGGTGTTTTTTTTAATCAAAGTATTTCCTGGTGAGTGATCTAAAAACTCAATTCCTTTTTCGTGCAAATCGAATGAAAATTGGATGAATTGTCTTAAAATGTTTTCATTATCCTGAAAATCAGGAATTTCGACCAATTCCCTATAAGTCAAATTACATTGAAGATGTTCGCTCACATAATAACTGTCCTTGAGTCCTATAAAGTCATAATTTTCAAAATAAGAGATAGGCTGTGGTGTTCCAATTCCTTTTTCCAATAAAGTTGTAGCATATTCAAAAGAACGTCTGGCTTTAGATTTTCTAAAATATTTGTAGGCTATTTTATTAATAAGATGCGGAATTTTGAAGGATTTGACGTTGATTGTTTTGCCTTCTAATTCAAATAGCTTGATTTTATTTCTTTGTCCATCGCCAAAAAGAATTCCTTTAGAATCAAAATTATTTATGTTGTAAACAATTTCATCCTTGTTAAAATTGGAGTCCTTACTAAATGTTTGCAGCATTCTTTTTGACTATTTTACGGTAGCAACAGTTGCATACTGTACGTTTCTGATGTCCATTTGTGTAAACAAGAAAAGGATGTTAAAAAGAATTGGTTTAATAGATCTTGTCACATTTATTCCTTCGTGAGTTAAAACAGAATATCCTAATTCTTCATACATTCTTCTGATACTTTTACCTGTAAAAAATCGCAAATGCGTTTTATCCATAACACCGTGTCCTTCATATTTCCAGTCTTTCGCAAACAAAACTTTAGAAAAAGTCCTGAAAAATCTAACGTTGGGAATAGAACTGATAACAACTCCGTTTGGAGCCAATTTAGATTTTAAAGTTTCCAAAACTGTGTAAGGATCTACCAAATGTTCTAAAACATCATTCATATAAATAACGTCAAAATAATGTTCTGGAAGCCCATCAATATATTTTTCGCAGACACCAACAAAAACTTTATCTAAAACATCTACGGCAACCTTAGCTTCTTCTTCCATTAATTCAATTCCCCAAACTTCGGCTTCATTTTTTTGTTTAACTACAGAAGCGAAAGCACCATTACCGCAACCAATATCTAAAATTTTTTTGGCAGAATCGGGAAGATATTTTAACATTTCTTCTCGAACATTATCATAGTAACCTTGAGGCTTATTTTCGTAGTATTTCATAGTGTTTTTGAGGGATAATTTTATAAAATACTTCTTATTAAACAGGAATATTTTTCACAAATATAAAAAATAATCTTAACTTGCCTCGTTAAATTTTGGCTATGAAAAAACTCCCTTCTTGTTCTTTGGTAACTCCTACATATAATTGGCCAGAAGCACTAGAATTATTGTTGTTAAGTGTATTGAATCAGACGGTTTTACCCAATGAAGTGATAATTGCAGACGATGGTTCAAAAGAAAATACCAAAGAATTAATAGAAGATTTTCAGAAAAAATTTCCAATTCCTTTGATTCATATTTGGCACGAAGACCTCAAAAACAGAAAGCCAAGGGTTATGAACAAAGCCATTGCCTCAGCAAAATTCGATTACATTGTAGAGATTGACGGCGATATTATAATGAACAAATATTTCGTTGAAGACCATCTCACTTTTGCCGAAAAGGGACATTATCTATTTGGTTCTCGCGTCAATATTCAAGAAGACTTTTTACCTGAATTATTTTCGGAAAAAATTATCGATTTCAATCTGTTTTCCAAAGGAATTAAGAAAAGAGGTCGAACCATTCGGATTCCATTTCTTATGAATTTTGCAAAAAGTGTTGATAAACGTTCTCGCAAACTTCGCGGTTGCAATATGTCTTTTTGGAAAGAAGATTTTATAAAAATCAATGGTTTTAACGAAGGTCTAGTAGGTTGGGGAATTGATGATTCTGAAATGATTCAACGACTGCACAATATTGGAATCAAAGGAAAAAGATTGAAATATTCCGGAATTGCGTATCATATTTACCACAAAGAACAATCCAAAAGTCATCTCGAAATCAATAACGAAATCGAGAGACAAACTACTGAAAAGAAACTAACTTTTATCGAAAAAGGAATCAATCAATATTTATGATGTTTGACATAGCCGTAATTTTAATCAACTACAATTCAAGCGAACACAGCATCAATTGCATTCGTTCCATTATCGAAAAGACCTCAAAAAATCTTAATTATCAGATTATCATAACCGATAATTGTTCTGAAAAAGAAGATTATTTAAAGCTGAAATCGTTTTGCGTAGAAGTCAATTTTCCGAATTTAGAACTTCACCGAAGCAACATAAATTCGGGTTTTGGTGGCGGAAATATGTTTGGAGTTCAATTTGCCAATGCCAATTATTTGGCTTTCCTAAACAATGATACTTTATTGAAAAATGATTGTTTGTCGATTCTCAAAAACGCATTAGAAAACAATCCAAATATTGGAATTGCTGGTGCTCAAGCTTACAAAGAAAATGGAGATTTTATGATTTCACTCGATCATTTTGCTTCTCCAGCGAGAGAAATTATCGGTCGAAGTTTCTTGGAAAGTATTAATTCCAAGAAATACCCAAAACGAAAAAAACTATATAGAAATCCGCTGCAAGTAAACTTCGTTCCTGGAAGTTTTATGTTTGTCAGAGCAACTGATTTTTATGAAGTTGGAGGTTTTGACACTACTATTTTTCTCTATTATGAAGAAACCGATTTATGCATTCGATTGGCAAAAAAATCAAAGTTCGCTTACTTGATTCCCGAAGCTGAATTTGTTCATTTTCACGGAGTCAGCACTGGAAAATCATTGGCAATCAAAAAAGAATTAAAGATTTCGTTGCTCTACATTATGAGAAAACATTATGGCTTCTTTGGGCACAAAATAGTAATGGTATTTTTAATTATAAAATACTTTTTCAGCAGTATCTTAAAACCTAAAAATTGGCCTTTATTTTTTCTGATTTTGACTGGAGCTCCTTTATCAAAATCTTTAAAAACAAAACAAAAAATCGTAAAAATATGATTAACGAGGAAGTTCATAAAGCATTCGAAATAATAAAAGAAGGCGGAATCATCCTTTACCCAACGGACACTGTTTGGGGAATTGGTTGCGATGCCACAAATCCTGAAGCTGTTGCCAGAATCTACAAACTCAAACAACGAACCGAAACCCAATCTATGATAGTCTTGATGAATGGCGAAAAAATGATGTACAATGTTTTCAAAGACATTCCAGAAGTAGCGTGGCAAATTATAGACCTGTCTGAAAAACCAACTACCCTTATACTAGACAAACCCAGAAACGTGGCACCCAATTTAATAGCTACTGACAATACTTTAGGAATCCTAATAGTAAAAGAGCCTTTCTGTTTTAATTTTATGGAAAAAATGAAAAAACCTTTGGTTTCAACATCAGCAAATATTTCAGGAAAGCCTACACCAATTGCCTTCAAAGATATTAGCCCCGAAATTATAAAAGGTGTGGACTATGTTGTAAATTTGCATCACGAAAAAATTGCAGGAAAACCTTCTACAATTATAAAATTGACGAGCGATTCTCAGGTGAGTGTGATTCGAAAATAAATTTTACCGCAAATTCGCAAATTTTTTTTTGTTTATATGGAAGAATACATTTATAAAGATGAAAATTACATAATAGTAGGTATTCTATTTGATGTGCATAAAAATCTCGGAAAAGGTTTTTCTGAAATAGTCTATAAAGATGCTATTGAATACGAATTGCAACAACAAAACATTCCATATCAAAGAGAAAAGGAATTTTCTGTTAATTATAAAGATACCACTTTAAAGCATAAATTTTACGCAGACTTTGTAGTTTACGATAAAATTATTCTCGAAATAAAAACCGTTGATTGTTTCAACAACAGTCATTATAATCAATGTTTAAATTATTTAAAAGTCTCTAAAAACAAATTGGCAATACTTGTCAATTTCAATTTAGTTTCTTTAGAATACAAACGCATAATAAGTTCAAAAAATTAATTTGCGAATTTGCGGTAAAATTATGAATTACAAATCAGCCTTAAATATTAAAATATTCGAAGTCATCTCTCAAGCTTCCCAACAACTTAACATTGATAGTTATGTGATTGGTGGTTTTGTGAGAGATTTGATTCTTAAACGAGATTTTAAAAAAGATATTGATATCGTTGCTGTAGGTAGCGGAATAGAACTTGCTTTAAAAGTTTCGGAAATGCTTCCAAAAAACCCAAAAGTCCAGGTTTTTAAAACCTACGGAACCGCAATGCTACGATTTGAAGAAATTGAAATCGAATTTGTGGGTGCTAGAAAAGAATCCTATCATTTCGAAAGTCGAAATCCTGTTGTAGAAAACGGAACATTGGAAGACGATCAAAACCGTCGTGATTTTACCATCAATGCTTTGGCTTTATCTTTAAACCAAAAGAATTTTGGAGAATTATCTGATCCTTTCAACGGATTGGAAGATATGAAAAACAAAATCATCAAAACACCACTCGACCCAGATATTACTTTTTCTGATGATCCTTTGCGAATGCTTAGAGGGATTCGATTTGCGAATCAATTGGGTTTCGAAATTGAAGAAAACTCTTTGCAATCCATCAAAAAAAATGCAGAGCGAATCAACATTATTTCAGGTGAGAGAATTGTCGATGAATTGAATAAAATTCTTTCGACTGACAAACCTTCTGTTGGATTTTTACTATTATATAAAACTGGCCTTTTAGACATTATTCTACCAGAATTAACCGCTTTAAACCAA
>CALPPA020000112.1 GCA_943325355.2 Klebsiella pneumoniae
ATGGCTTTGGCAATGGCAACGGGAGAATTTTTCATAATTCTTGTGGCAATCGTCATATAAGTCGAAAACAAATCGGATTGTGGAACCACGTGATTGACTAATCCGTAAACTTTTGCCGTTTCTGCATCAATCATTCCGGCAGTCATAATCATTTCCATCGCACGACCTTTACCAATAATTTGAGGCAAACGTTGTGTCCCACCATAACCGGGAATCACACCAAGTGAAGTTTCTGGCAAACCCATTTTAGCATTTTCCGAAGCGATTCTGAAATGGCAAGCCATAGCCAGTTCCAATCCACCTCCAAGAGCAAATCCATTAATGGCAGCGATTACAGGAGTATTCATGTTTTCAATAAAATCGAATAATATTTTCTGTCCTTGAGCAGCTAATTTTGAACCTTCTTCAGCAGAGAAATGTGCAAATTCCGAAATATCGGCTCCAGCCACAAAAGCTTTCTCTCCGCTTCCGGTGATAATAATTACACGAACATCGGGATTATTATCAACTAATTCTAAGGTTTCGTGAAGCTCTTGAATCGTCGCTTTGTTTAGTGCATTTAATTTTTCTGGACGATTGATGTAAATTGTAGCAATGCCTTTTTCGTGTTCTAAGATGATGTTTTCTAGTGCCATAATTCAGTTTTTACGTATTGATTATCGGAAGAGAAACGATAAATGTTGTTCCTTTTCCTTTTTGAGATTCAAATGTAATTGTCCCTTTATAATTTTCGATAATATTTTTGATAATGCCAAGACCTAAACCCATTCCGCTAGATTTTGTGGTGAATTTTGGCTCAAAAATCCGATTGAAATCTTCGGAAGCAATTCCTATTCCGTTGTCAGTTACAGTAATATGCACATTGTTTTTTTCTTTTTTTATGGAAACCAATATTGCTTTATTTTCTTGATTTTCCGGGATAGATTGGATAGCATTTTTGACCAAATTAGTGATAATTCTAATGAGTTGCGATCGATCAATTTTCGAAATAATTTCGGCTGAGTCTGCTTTAAAAACGATGTATTCTTCATTAAAAATATCCATTGTCAATTCTACAACATCAACCACATTTAGGGTTTCATTTTGCTGGGCTGGCATCGAAGCAAAGTTCGAAAATGCGGAAGCTACTGAACTCATAGTGTCAATTTGCTGTATTAAGGTTTCGGAATAATCGTTGATTTTTTGTTTTAGATTGGGGTCGTTTGCATCAAATTTTCGTTGAAAACTTTGCACTGTCAACCGCATTGGTGTAAGCGGATTTTTGATTTCGTGGGCCACTTGTTTGGCCATTTCCTGCCAAGCTTCTTCTCGTTCGCTTTGGGCTAATTTTAAGGCGCTTTTTTCGAGTTCATCGACCATAGCATTGTAGGCATTAATCAAAAGGTTAATTTCTTTACTGCTAGCCTCAAGAACAATTTTCTCATTTTTTTGGTTCAAACTCGTTTCGCTTAATTTATCCGAAATGGTTTTCAATGATTTTGTAATGTAAGTAGATAGAAAATAAGCCGCACCAAAAGCCACCAAGAGCATAAAACCATATACTTGAGCCAATCCAATCAGGAAATTTTGCAATTCGGTTTTATAATAACTATCATCTTCAATATAAGGCAAATTCAAGATTCCCAATGGCTTAAACTTGTCGTCTTTTATCAAACTATAAGAAGAACGATTCTTTTTTCCGTTGCTATTTTTGATGTCAACGTAGCGTTTTTCGATAGAAGATTGAACGAGTTTTAGAATGTATTTTGGAATGGGAGGGGCAGCAGCGTCTATAGAAAATCTCGATTTCGAAGATTTTAATAATTGCCCATCCAAGTTGTAAATATTAATTTCAAGACTGTGAATATCTGATAATTCGTGTATTTTATCTTTGAAAATTAGGGCTAAATTATTTGGAGTAAGCGGATAAGTGGTGTTCGAAAGCACATAATTGATATTTTCTTTTATGGCGTTTTCTTTGTGTTCCAGCTGTTTTTGATGGTATTGCTTGGCTTCATTCTTAAATTGAAAAATCGAAATAGACGCCAATAATATAGAAGCAACAATAATCAATACAATCATCGAAAGGAAAATCCTAATTCGCAAGGAAAGCATTGATATCTTGAAGTCTTTTAGCATAGTATTCAGCGTTGAGTGTTAAGTATTCGGTAATCAGTGTTCAGCCCTACAGCTGAATACTGACCAATGATTACTGACCACTGCTTTTTTCTCGAATTCGTTTGTAAAACTTGAATCCCAACATTATTAAAATCGAAAACAGCAAAATTCCGACAACTCCATAAATCCAGTTTACTGCATTTTTTAGAATTACTAAAAACACAACGGCAAACAGTATAATTGTAGCCCCTTCGTTCCACAAACGCATATAATTTGTGGTGTATTTCACTTCGTCATTTTGCAATTCCTTGAATATTTTGTGGCATTTATAATGGTACAAATACAGCGCAAAAACGAAGCCAAGTTTCACGTGCATCCACGGCATTTGCAACCAGGCTTTTCCAATATCGGTAAAAAACAACATCCAAAACGCAAAAACACTAGCCAAAAATGCACTTGGCCAAGTAATAATGTACCACAATCGATAGGTCATTATTTTGTATTGTTTTTGCAAGATTTCTTTTTCGGGCGAAGGTTTATCGTTGGCTTCAATTTGGTACACAAACAATCGAACTATATAAAAAAGTCCAGCAAACCAAGTGATGACAAAGATGAGGTGAAGGGATTTTAGGTAGTTGTAGAGTTCCATTATTATTTAAAATTAGCCACGAATTCACGAATTTAAAATAAATAATTCGTGAATTCGTGGCAATAAATTATTTGTTTTTAAAATCCTCAATCCAATTCGCTACCAAATCACACCACTCTTCCTCATCATTTAAACACGGAATTGCCATAAATTTTTCACCTCCATGATGTTTAAATTCCTCATTGGCTTCCATAGCAATTTCTTCTAAAGTTTCTAAACAATCCGAAACAAAAGCGGGTGTTACAACTGCTAATTTCTTGATTCCTTTTTCGGGCATTTTGTTCACTTCGACATCCGTATAGGGTGTTAGCCACTTGTCTCCAGCTAATCGGGATTGAAAGGTTTGGCTGTATTTTTCTTTAGGAATATTCAAATATTCGGTGACTAATTTTGTTGTTTCATAACATTGATGACTGTAGCAGAATTCGTGTGCTGGCGATGGAGTGCTGCAACAGGTTCTATCTATTTTGCAATGCGATTTGGTAATATCGGTCTTGCGAATGTGTCTTTTTGGAATCCCGTGATAAGAAAATAGTAAATGATCATAGTCAAATCCTTCCAAGTGTTTTTTAATGCTTTCTGCTAGTACTTTTACATAATCGGGCTTGTTGTAAAAAGCTGGAACATTGGTAAACTTCATTCCAGGAAAATGCTTTTGACGCAATTCTTCAGCCAATACCAAAATGGTGGTGGTCGAAGCCATAGCGTGTTGTGGATACAGAGGAAAAAGCATCACTTCATTTACGCCCTTATCGTGCAATTCTTGCAAACCTTTTAGAATAGTAATAGTCCCATATCGCATAGCCAATGCCACAGGTATTCCTGATTTCGAAGCTACTTTTTGATGCATTTTTTTCGAAAGCACAATCAATGGAGAACCTTCGGGAGTCCATATTCGGGCATAAGCTTCGGCTGATTTTTTGGGACGCGTTTGTAGAATTATTCCACGAACTAATAATGCTCGCAACAAAAACGGAACGTCAATCACGTATTTGTCCATTAAAAATTCGTCTAAATACGGTTTTACATCTTTTGCAGTTGGGCTTTCTGGTGAACCTAGGTTGACTAATAATACTCCTTTCATTGTTTTTTGTTTGTTTTTTAGGAACGCTGTTAGGGTTTTAAACACTTACAGGGTTAGATTTATTTTACATATTTGGATTAATAGCCATCAAATATTTTTTTGGAGTAGTGCCAAATTTTTTCTTGAAAGCAGCAATAAAATGACTTCCCGTACTGTAACCAATTTTCAAGCCTACTTCATTTACATTATAAGAGCCGCTGTCCAACAATTTTCGGGCAGAATCCATTTTATAGTCGAATAGAAATCCATAAACCGTGTCGCCATAAATTTGTTTGAAACCCATTTTTAGTTTTTTCAAAGTTAGACCAATTTCATCGGCCAGCTCTTGTAATCCTGGTGGTTCAGACATATTGGCAAGAATTATTTCCTTTGCTTTTTTAATTTTTAACACATTTTCTTCGTCAATCAAAAACGGACATTGTTCTGCGTTTGGATCTTCTGTTCGGTTGAAATAGAGACTCAATAATTCGTATCCTTTCCCTTTATAATACAAGTTTTTTATCGAGGGATGTAAGTTGTAGTGAAATAATTGGGTCAGAACAATAGCCATCGACGGACTGATATCTCCTTCTTTATAATATTTTTTATCCTTGTTGTCCTCGCTCAAAAAAGTAATGTAATTGGCTTCGGAAGAAAATAAATTATGAAATTTTTGGATGGAAATAATCACTGAAATAACCCAAGAATTAGGCGCTATTTCTAGATTTAATGGCAATTCTTTTTGCGGGTTGTAAAGCAAAAGAGATTTTTCTTCTTTTAGGTCTAAAGCATAGCTTCCTTGGTTAAATAGAAACTTGGCCTTCCCTTTTAATCCAAAATGAAATTGGATTAACCCGCTTTTGACCTCACGCTCGGTGTGATATACTTCGTCACTGTCATTTTGAAAGCGAAGTAGGGTAAAGTCATCTTCGATTGTTATAACATCTTGAGAACTCATTGCGACATTTTTTTTAATTAATATGATATTTATCAGGGTTTTGTTAATAAATAAAATTTACATTTGTTTTATAAATGCCTGATTTCAGTACAAAAATAGTGTTTTTTACTTTAAAAAATTTATTTAAAACAAAAAATCACTTGGCGTTACAAAAAGTACTTTAAGCGTTGTTTTAATATAAATTGTAATTATAACTTTGCCAATCCCATCAGAAAAAGATTATATATGGAAAATCTAAACATACCCAAACACAAAACTTTCTACTCCATAGGATTGAGTTACAAGAAAGCTGATGCCGAAGTTAGGGGTAAGTTTAGTTTAGACTCCAAAGCAAAAACCAAAGTACTGCTCCAAGCCAAAGAAGAAGGAATTGAGAGTCTAATAGTAACTTCTACTTGCAATCGTACCGAAATTTATGGATACGCAGATCACCCTTTCCAATTAATAAAATTGATTTGCGAGAACAGTAATGGTTCGGTTGAAGAATTTCAAAAAGTAGGTTTTGTATATAAAAGTCAGGAAGCAATCGACCATATGTTTCGGGTAGGAACAGGATTGGACAGTCAAATTCTTGGAGATTTTGAAATTATTGGCCAGTTAAAAAACAGTTTTGAGGAATCCAGATCAATGGGTTTAATAAATGTTTTTTTAGATAGATTAATCAATACAGTTATTCAAACCAGCAAAAGAATTAAAAACGAAACCGAAATTAGTTCCGGTGCAACCTCAGTTTCTTTTGCCGCGGTTCAATATATCATTCGAAATATTGATAATATTGGCAATAAAAACATTCTGCTTTTCGGAACGGGAGAAATAGGTAGAAACACCTGCGAAAATCTAGTAAAACATACAAAAAATGAGCAAATTACCTTAATAAACAGAACAAAAAGTACTGCAGAAATTCTGGCCGGGAAATTGAATTTAATTGTAAAAGATTATTCCGATTTACATCTGGAATTACAAAAATCCGATGTTTTGGTTGTGGCTACAGGTGCTCAAAACCCAACAATCGACAAAGCAATCTTGAATTTGAAAAAGCCGCTTTTGATTTTGGATTTGTCCATCCCCAAAAATGTAAATGCTGATGTGCAACAAATTCCAGGAGTAACTTTAATCCATATGGATTATTTGTCACAAATGACGGATGATACTCTCGAAAGAAGAAAACAACACATTCCTGCCGCCGAAGCTATTATAGAAGACATGAAATTAGAGTTGAATACTTGGATGAATGGCAGAAAATATGCGCCAACAATTCATGCATTAAAAGCTAAATTGAACGA
>CALPPA020000113.1 GCA_943325355.2 Klebsiella pneumoniae
CCCAACATGGTCTATCAGAGTTGAAAGACAAACTTTGGAAAATGTTGAATGATTAAATAATCGATATTTTATTGAAAAAGGCGTTCTAGAAAATAGAGCGCTTTTTTTATTCTCAAAAATAGTCCTTAATTTATTTTTTTGGAATATATGTTAAGAATTTTTTATCAAATCCTTAAAATATTACTATTTTTGTGACGCTATTTTAATAAATAGTCCGTTTTTGTGTAAATATTCTTTTTTATGCATTTAACAAGTATCTGTTAACCTTTATAATTTAAAAAATGAAAAAATTTATTTTTGCCTTGATCGCTGGAATAATGCTCCTGCCAATTTCTGTTAAAGCCGATGAAGGAATGTGGTTTTTAATGTTTATCGAACGTTTGAACCACCGTGATATGGAAAAAATGGGATTGCAATTGACATCCGAAGAAATTTATAGCATCAACAATAGTAGTTTGAAAGATGCTATCGTACAATTTAATGGTGGTTGTACTGCTGAAATCGTTTCGAAAGAAGGATTAGTATTGACAAACCATCATTGTGGTTATAGTGCCATCGCAGAACTTTCTTCTGCGGAACAAAACTATTTAAAAAACGGTTTTTGGGCAAAAGACAAAAGCGATGAAATGAAACCTAAATCTTTATACGTTCGTTTTTTCGTACGTATGGATGATGTTTCCAAAAGAATTTTATCAAAAGTGAATGATCAAATGACCGAAACCGAGAGAAATAAAGCTATTCAACAAGAAACGGCCTTGATTGAAAAAGAGAATAATGAAGGTGGAAAGTACATCGTATCCGTTCGACCTTTCTTTCAAGGAAATGAATATTATTATTTTGTTTATCAAGATTATAAAGATGTTCGATTAGTAGGAACGCCGCCAGAAAGTCTTGGTAAATTTGGAAAAGATACTGATAACTGGGAATGGCCTCGCCATACTGCAGATTTCTCAATGTTTAGAGTCTATGCAGATAAAGAGGGTAATCCAGCAGAATATTCAAAAGAAAATGTACCCTTAAAACCTAAACATCATTTGCCAATAAGTTTAAATGGAGTTCAAGAGAACGATTTTGCAATGATTTTAGGATATCCAGGAAGAACCAATAGATGGATGCCAGCAAAAGGAATTGAGCAAAACATCAAGTATGCTTATCCTGCTTGGGTTGAAGGCGCAAAAACGGGTATGGACAGAATGAAAGTGTATATGGAAAAGGATGCTACTGTAAAATTGCAATATGCATCAAAATATGCTTCTACTGCTAACTATTGGAAAAACCGACAAGGAATGATTGACGCTTTGAGCAAATCGGGAACTGTAAAAACTAAGACTTTAGAAGAAGCTAAATTTAATACTTGGGCAAATAAACGGGAGAATAAAGCTAAATATGGCAATGTAATTCCTGCTATTAATGAGTATTATGCCACTACAAATTTGAAATCTAGTCACGATAATTATCTTTCTCAATTGATGAGAACTTCATCTTATGGTCCTTCTCCAGCGAATATAGGTAATACACTAATGGCATATTTCAAAGAGAATGAAGCAAAAAGAGCAGAGATGCTTCCAAGAATATATAGCTTAATTGAAACTATTTACGGAAAACTTTATGTTCCTTTAGAAAAAGATGTTTTTATTGCTCAGTTGAATTTATACACTTCAAAAGGTGCTGAATATGGACTTTCTCCGATTGTTTCAAAACTGAAAGAAGATAATAAAGGAGATTTCACATTTGTTGTTAATGATGCAGTTTCCAAAAGTATTTTTACTTCCAAAGAAAGCGTTTTGGCATTTATGAAAGACCCAAAACCTGAGAATATTGCAACAGATCCATTGTACCTGATTTCAAATGAGCTAACCCAAAAATCTAGAGCTAAATCGGATGAGCAACAAAAATCAGAGGATAGTTTCGAGAAGGCATATCGCAATTTAGTAGAAGGATTAAGGGAATCTAAAATAAATTCAATACAGTATCCAGATGCCAACTCCACTTTGAGATTATCTTATGGTAAAGTAAATGCCTTGCCAGCAGATAAGCGCAATGATGCAAAGATTAACAATTATACTACTATGACAGGTTTAGTCAAAAAGTATAAAGCAGGAGATAATGAATTTGATTTGCCAGCTCGATTGTTAGAAATGAACAAAGCACAAGATTTCGGAAAATACGCTGACAAAGCAGGATATATGCCCGTAAACTTCTTGACAAATAACGATATTACAGGCGGGAATTCAGGTTCACCAGTACTAAATGGAAAAGGAGAATTGATAGGCATTGCTTTTGATGGTAATATCGAAGGTATTGCTGGAGATGTTATTTTTGACAAAAAACAGCAAAGAACAATCAATGTAGATATCCGCTTTGTACTCTGGATTATCGACAAATACGCCGGTGCAAAACATATAGTTGACGAAATGACTATCGCGAATCAAATATATATTGATTAATGAAAAAAATCCGTTATAATATTATTTGTAACGGGTTTTTTGATACTTTTAAATAGGTTCATTATACGTATCAAACAAAAATTGCAAGGTTTCTGGAATGTTGTTGGCTTGCATTTTTGGATAAATAATGGCTGCGTTCATCCAATTTTTGATAATTTCATCAAAATTGTCGCCTACTTCATAAACCACAGGAACACCCATTTTTTTCAAAGCAGCGGCATTGCATTCTTGCTCGTAATGATTTCGAATGGGAATACTCAACACTTTTTTTCTCAAGTATAAAGCTTCGGCAGGAGTTTCAAAACCACCACCGGTTATTATACCTTGGCAAGTAATTAAACTTTCGTTGAAAAATTTTTGATTAACTGGAAAATAAGTGATGTTGCCAACGGAATGTTTGGTTTTAATATCATTTAAAAACCAATGAAATTCAATGTCTTGAAGTTTATGGAATGCTTTCTCCAAACAATCTTTGTCGAAGGAAGGGAGGTAAACTGTGATGTGTTTTAAATCTTTAGGTTGCGCTTGAACGATTTCGTCTTTGATGATTGGTGGTCGAATGAAAGAATCATATTTTTCAAAATGCAATCCTATATGCTTTGGTGAAGGTGCATAATGTTTGAGAATCATCTCACCCATAATGCTCTTTTTTTCAGGTCTTGGTGTGTTTTCAGAAATAAAACTAGCTTGATGGCCAAACTGCACCGAATGTACTTTTTGTATTTTACAAGCCAATGATGTAATTGAATCAAAATCATTAATCACAACATCATAGTCTTTCAAAGGCAATGATTTTGCATCCTTATACATTTGAATAGGTTGGATATTTTTGGCAATACCCCAATAATCCAATCCACCACATTTGCTGTAATGCAAACTACAACCATCACTTTTAAATTTTATGGGCAAATCAACATTTAAACTAGCGTAGTTGCCACTAAGAAAGAAATCGACGTCACCAAATTTTTGTAAATAGGGATATAATTGAATAGCTCTACTGATATGTCCGTTACCTGTGGCTTGAATGGCGTAAAATATTTTCATAGATAGTGTGAAAGTTATGGGATAAAAATATACTGCTTAATTTGATAAAATTTTAGCGACAATGTCATTTACATCTTGGTCATCTTTATTTTCAATATTTGAATAGTCAGATTTTTTATAATAGTGAATCTTCCATTTTTCATTTTTGTATTCTAAAGCCGTGAGGTTCTCGACCCAATCGCCACTATTTAAATACAAGACCTTACCCAATTTAGTTTTAACCATCTTTTTTTGAGGCATATGAATATGACCGCAAACTACATAGCTGTATTTTTTTTCAATGGCTATTTCCGCGGCAGTTGTTTCAAAATTTGAGATAAACGCAACGGCTTTCTTTACACTGTTTTTTATAGCTTTAGAAAAACTTCTCTTTTCTCTTCCGAAAGAAACCAAAATCCAATTGACGAAACTATTAATCAAAATTAGTAAGTCATATCCTTTTCCACCTAGTTTAGCCAAAAATTTAGCATATCCTTTAGTAGAAGAATCAAATACATCGCCGTGGAAAATCCAAGTTTTCTTTCCGTCTAAGTCCAAGATTAGTTTGTCCACCAATTCTAAGTTTCCTAAAATAAAATCCGAATATTTTCTCAGCGCCTCGTCGTGATTTCCAGTAATGTATATTACTCGGGTTCCTTGATTAGACATTTTTATGATATATCGCAAAACCTCCATATGAGCCACCGGGAAATATCTTTTGCTAAAACTCCACATATCGATGATGTCACCGTTTAAAACCAAAGTTTTGGGTTGTATTGATTTTAAATAATGTAGTAATTCCTTGGCGTGGCAGCCGTAAGTTCCAAGATGAACATCACTAATTACTACTAAAGGTATTTTACGTTTTTGTTTCATATTATGTTTTTACAAAACTAACGGCTCTATGTTATGATAATGTTTCTTTTGTATTATTATTTAGTTTGCTTTAAGGTAAAATAATCTCTCAATTCTTTTATAAATTTCCTTATTTTTGAAAAATGAAACAATTACTTCTAGTCTTTTTAGTCTTACCAATAATTATGTGGTCACAACCCGATTTTAACAAAGGCGAAAAATTATTCGAAGCCGGAAAATACAATGAAGCCCAGCCTATTCTTGAAAGCTTTTTAAAAGCAAATCCTTCTCATTTAAAAACTATTGAGTATCTTGGAGATATTGCCGGTCACAATAAATCTTGGGACAAAGCCATTGTGTATTATAAAAAACTAAAACAACTAAATCCATCAGAAGCTAATTGTTATTACAAATACGGCGGATCGCTTGGGATGAAAGCCAAAGAATCAAATAAATTTAAGGCACTCGGAATGATAGGCGAAGTAAAAGAATCTTTCGAAAAAGCCATAGTACTAAATCCAAAACACATTGAAGCTCGTTGGGCGTTGGTTATGATATACATTCAATTGCCCGGAATTGTGGGCGGAAGTGAAACAAAAGCAATAAAATATTCTAATGAATTGCTTAAATTATCAGCTGTTGACGGCTATTTGTCACGAGGTCAAATCGAGGAGCATTTTGAAAGATATACTTCAGCTGAAACACAATATAAAAAAGCAATTGCAGCAGGAAGCACCAAAGCGGGTGGACAAATGCTGGCTAATTTGTATAAAAACAAAATGAATAAATCTGTAAAAAAGAATTAAAAATATGAGAACTCATTTTATAGCCATTGGCGGAAGCGCGATGCACAACTTGGCTTTAGCATTGCATCACAAAGGATATCAGGTTACGGGAAGTGACGATGCTATTTTTGAACCCTCAAAATCTCGCTTGGCTAAAAAAGGGATTTTACCTTTGGAATTGGGTTGGTTTCCTGAAAAAATCACTTCTGATATTGAAGCAGTAATTCTCGGAATGCACGCCAAAGCTGATAATCCAGAACTCTTGAAAGCACAAGAATTGGGATTGAAAATATATTCCTATCCTGAGTTTCTATATGAACAATCCAAAAACAAAACACGAGTGGTCATTGGTGGTTCACACGGAAAAACTACGATTACTTCGATGATTTTACACGTAATGCACTTTCATAATATCGAAGTCGATTATATGGTTGGCGCACAATTAGAAGGTTTTGAAACAATGGTTCACCTTACCGAAGAGAATGATTTTATTGTGCTCGAAGGTGATGAATATTTGTCTTCACCAATAGATCGAAGACCAAAATTCCATTTGTATCAACCCAATATTGCCCTAATTTCTGGCATCGCTTGGGATCATATCAATGTTTTTCCAACTTATGATTTTTATGTGGAACAGTTTGAAACATTCATAGCTAAAATCACTAACGGAGGAATTTTGGTATATAACGAAGAAGATCCAGAAGTAAAAAAAGTTGCCGAAGCAGCTACAAACCCAATTCGTAAAATTCCTTATATAACACCAAAATACGAAGTGAAAGACGGAGTTACACTTTTAGAAACTCCAGAAGGAGCAATGCCGATCGAGGTTTTTGGAGCTCACAACTTGAACAATTTGGCTGGAGCCAAATGGATTTGTCAAAATATGGGTGTCGACGAAGCTGATTTTTATGAAGCCATTGCCAGTTTCAAAGG
>CALPPA020000114.1 GCA_943325355.2 Klebsiella pneumoniae
ACCAGTAAAAGTCTCGACTAATTTACTTACAGAGTATAATGAGGATTCTTTTATATTGATTTTTACTTCTGGCAAGAAGTCATTTATAACTGCAACCACACTTTCTAACGGCGCATTTCCTGCTCGTTCTCCCATTCCGTTTACCGTAACATGAAGGCCATTAATTCCAGCTTTTACAGCTTCCATTGCATTAGCAACACTCAAGTCGTAATCGTTATGGGCGTGAAAATCAAAATGAATTGTTGGATATTTTGCTGTAATTTTAGATATAAATTCAAAAGTATCGGAAGGAATAAGAACGCCTAAAGTATCTGGTAATAAAATTCTTTTTACTGGTTGAGTAGCCAAAAAATCCAAGTATTGAAAAACATACTCAGGTGAATTGCGCATTCCGTTACTCCAGTCCTCTAAATAGACATTGGTAGCAATATTGTTTTCTTCCGCCAATTTTATTGTTTGGGCAATTTCTGAAAAATGTTCTTTTGGTGTTTTCTTTAATTGATGTGTCAAATGATTCAAAGACCCTTTGGTCAGTAAATTTTGAACCTTGGCTCCTGCTTTTTTCATCCAATCGATTGAAAGCCCTCCATCAACAAAGGTCAACACTTCTATTTTATGGCAATAATTTTTTTCTTCAGCCCAAGCCATTATACCTTTTACGCCAAGAAATTCGCCTTTACTTACTCTAGCTGAAGCAATTTCGATTCTGTCAATATTTAGTTCTTCGAGCAATAATTGTGCAATGGTCAACTTTTCTGCAGCAGAAAATGACACTCCTGAGGTTTGTTCACCATCACGGAGCGTTGTATCCATTATTTCAATTTTTCTTTTTCCCATTTTAAATTTGATACTAGTATTTTTATAAAACACTAAAAGCTATTACTTCGCCAAAACCCAAAAGACAGCTTTAATAACTACATTTTTTTTGGATTATTTTTCTAGAAAGGAAGCTTATTAGCAAATTCAACAATTTCCTTTTTAATGTTTTGCAAATAATCTATATCATCAAAACCATTGACCATATTGTCTTTTTTGTAACCACTGATGTCAAAAGATTCTTTTTGTCCTGTGGCTAACAAAGTAATTGTTTGGGCTGGCAAGTTGATTTCCAATTCTGTTTTTGGATCTACTGCAATAGCATTGAAAATAGTTTCCGCAAAATCTGGACTCACTTGCACTGGCAAAACACCAATATTCAAACAATTTCCCTTAAAGATGTCAGCAAAAAAACTAGAAACAACAGCACGGAATCCATAATCGTAAACAGCCCAAGCCGCGTGCTCTCTTGAAGAACCTGATCCGAAATTCTTTCCACCAACAAGAATTTTCCCGCTGTATGTTTTGTCATTCAATACGAAATCAGCTTTTGGAGAATCATCTCCATTGTATCTCCAGTCTCTGAAAAGGTTGTCTCCAAAAGCTTCACGTTTCGTGGCTTTCAAGAAACGAGCTGGAATGATTTGATCAGTATCAACATTTTCTATTGGTAGTGGCACTGCACTACTCGTAAGGATATTAAATTTATCGTATGCCATTTTTATTTTATTTATACCGTATTAAGGTTGTGCCTTTTTTACGGTAGTTTTAAATTGTATTAATTTTTAAACAGTATTCTAGAACAAATCTCTAGGATCAGTTAATTTTCCAGTAACTGCAGCTGCTGCAGCCATAATTGGACTAGCCAATAAAGTTCTAGAACCTGGTCCTTGACGACCTTCGAAGTTTCTGTTTGAAGTACTAACCGCATATTTTCCAGCAGGAACTTTATCATCATTCATTGCCAAACACGCGGAACAACCAGGCTGACGCAAAACAAATCCAGCTTCAGTAAGAATATCTAAAAGGCCTTCTTCTTTAATCTGCGCTTCAACAACGTGAGAACCTGGAACTAACCAAGCTGTTACATTGTCTGCTTTTTTACGCCCTTTTACGATTTCTGTAAAAGCCCTGAAATCTTCAATTCTACCATTGGTACAACTTCCCAAGAAAACAAAATCGATTGGCTTACCAATCATTACGTCGTTTTCTTCAAAGCCCATATAGGCCAAAGATTTTTTATAAGTTTCCTCGCCACCTTCCACTTGGTTGGCACTTGGAATATGTTTTGAGATACCAATTCCCATTCCAGGATTCGTACCATAAGTAATCATAGGTTCAATATCCGCTGCATCGATATTCAATTCAGCATCAAAAACAGCATCAGAATCAGTTTTTAAGGTTTTCCAATATTCAACCGCTTTTGTCCAAGCTTCACCTTTTGGGGCATATAATCTTCCTTCTAAGAAATCGAAAGTTTTTTGATCAGGAGCAATCATTCCGCCACGAGCACCCATTTCGATACTCAAGTTACAAACGGTCATACGACCTTCCATTGACATATCTTCAAAAACATTTCCTGCATATTCTGCAAAATAGCCTGTGCCTCCGGAAGTAGTTAATTTAGAAATAATATACAAGGCTACATCTTTTGGACCAACACCTTTGCTTAGTTTGCCATTTACATTGATACGCATTTTCTTTGGTTTCGGTTGCATAATACATTGGGTTGACAAAACCATTTCAACCTCAGAAGTTCCGATACCAAAAGCAATACAGCCAAAAGCACCGTGAGTTGAAGTATGTGAATCTCCACAAACAATAGTGGCACCAGGCAAAGTAATTCCGTTTTCAGGACCTACAACGTGAACAATTCCGTTTTTTTTATGACCTAATCCCCAGTGAGAAATGCCATATTCTGCTGCATTATCTTCCAAAGCTTTGAGCTGATTGGCAGATAGTGCGTCTTCAACAGGTAAATGTTGGTTTATGGTTGGTGTGTTGTGATCGGCAGTGGCAAAAGTGCGCTCTGGATACAAAACCTTGATTCCTCTTTCTTTTAAACCTAAAAAAGCAACAGGACTGGTAACTTCGTGAATGAAATGACGGTCAATAAAAAATACGTCTGGTCCATCCTCAATTTGACGCACCACGTGCGAATCCCATACTTTGTCGAATAATGTAGTACTCATTTTTAACTATTTTATTAAATCTATTCTATTTTTATAACAATGGTAGCAAATTTAAAAAAAGAAATAAATTTGTCAATTTTATTATTTGCTTATATACGATACCCAAAATGGTTTTAGGACACTTTATAGATTCAGTATAGTAGTTTGTGATTTAATATTACATTTTGATTTAAACTTTAATTTTTATGATGTCAATATTATAAGTGTTAACACAAGGACTTTTTGAGTTTATGGTTTTAGTAAAATTCTACAACAAATAGCCGTTTTGGTTATAAATAATTTAACTAAATGTAAAATATATGCAATAATTAATAATGATTATGCTTCGATTACTTTTGTTCCGTTGTCTAAAGAAACTGCTTTTCGGCTTTTTAGGTTCCAAAAAAGAGGCCAAAATATGCTATTTTTAATACGTTTTTTACGCATTTTTTTGAAAAAATACTACGACATCCAAAAGATACAATCGTCATTTTTTTTGTTTTTTTCTTTGCTGTTTTTGTTAATAACTTACACCACGTTTTCGGCTAAAAAATTCTAAATTTGAAAATTGCTAAATGTAATTTCTGTTAGCTACAAAGCATTAAAATTCACATATGTACTTAATATTCGATACCGAAACCACAGGATTACCAAAACGTTGGGGAGCACCCATTTCTGACATTGACAACTGGCCAAGATGTATTCAAATTGCTTGGCAGCTACACGATGATATGGGAAGAGTCATCGAGCATCAAGATTATTTGGTCAAGCCGGAGGGGTTTAATATTCCGTATGATGCCGAGAGAATTCACGGTATTTCGACTGAATTGGCCGAAGCCGAAGGAATTCCATTAGCCGAAGTTTTAGAAAAATTTAATATTGCCTTATCAAAAACCAAGTTTATTGTGGGTCAAAATCTAGGTTTTGACATCAATATTATGGGTTGCGAATTTTATAGAACGGGTGTCGAAAGTCCAATGAGTTCGATGCCAATTCTTGATACCTGTACCGAAGTTACAGCTTCTTTATTGAAATTGCCAGGCGGTCGTGGTGGAAAATTCAAATTGCCAACATTAACCGAATTACATCAATATCTCTTCAACAAACCTTTTGCTGAAGCGCACAATGCCACCGCTGATGTTGAAGCAACAACCCGATGCTTTTTCGAATTGATTCGTACCGAAGTTTTCACCAAAAAAGACCTCGAAGTTGAACAGGAATACTTTGAGGATTTCCAATTAAAAAATCCAAGAGAAATTCAGCTTATTGGATTGCAACATATTAATTTAAAGGAAGCATCTGATAAAATTCGGCAACAATTAGGAGGTCAGCAAACGGCACCCATTTCGAAACAAGAACTTTCAGATAATAAGCAGAGTTTAATTGATTCTGATTTTGTGCATTTGCATAATCATACCCAATTTTCGGTTTTGCAATCCACGATTAGCGTTGCGGCCCTAGTCAAAGCGGCTTCGCAACAAAAAATGCGAGCGGTAGCCATAACAGATCATGCTAATTTAATGGGTGCTTTTCACTTTGTTCGGGATATTTTATACCACAATAAAGCGGCTGAAGCTAAAAACAAGGAAGCCGTTGAAAAAGGCGAAGAACCTACTGAAGTTCCCATAAAACCTATCGTTGGTTGCGAATTTTTTGTATGTGAAGATCATAAAAATAAGTCGCACAAAGATAATGGTTACCAAATTGTATTTTTGGCAAAGACCAAAAAAGGCTATCATAATTTGGCCAAAATGTCCTCGATTGCCTACACCGAAGGGTTTTATTATGTGCCTAGAATAGATCGAAAAATAATTCAACAATACAAAGAAGACATCATTGTATTGTCTGGAAATTTGTACGGAGAAATACCAAGCAAGATTTTGAATTTGGGTGAAAACCAGGCCGAGGAAGCTTTGATTTGGTGGAAAAAAGAATTTGACGAAAATTTCTACATTGAGGTGATGCGTCACAATCAAGAAGACGAAAATCGGGTTAATGAAGGTTTAATTTCATTGGCACGAAAGCACGATGTCAAATTAGTTGCTACCAATAATACTTTTTACATCGAGAAAGACAATGCCAATGCTCACGATATTTTATTGTGTGTAAAAGAGGGCGAAAAACAATCTACGCCAATAGGTCGTGGACGCGGTTATCGTTTTGGCCTACCCAATCAGGAATATTATTTCAAATCTAGCGAGGAAATGAAAAAAAACTTCAACGATTTGCCAGAAGCGATTTCGAATATTTCCGAAATTGTAGATAAAATTGAGATTTACAATTTGGCACGCGAAGTATTGCTTCCAAAATTTGAAATTCCAATCGAATTTACTATTCCACAAGATGCAATAGATGGAGGTGTAAGAGGCGAAAATGCCTATTTAAAAAACCTGACTTTTATTGGTGCCAACAAACGGTACAAGGAAATCACGCCAGAAATTCAAGAACGCATTGATTTTGAATTATTGACCATAGAAAATTCAGGTTATCCGGGTTATTTTTTGATTGTTCAGGATTTCATAGCTGCCGCACGAAAAATGGGCGTTTCTGTTGGTCCTGGTCGTGGTTCTGCAGCAGGTTCCGTTGTGGCATATTGCCTCGGAATCACTAATATTGACCCGCTTTTATACAACTTGCTTTTCGAAAGATTTTTGAATCCTGACCGAGTTTCACTTCCCGATATCGACATCGATTTTGATGATGAAGGCCGAAGCAAAGTAATGGATTATGTTATCAATAAATACGGTTCGAAACAAGTGGCACAAATTATCACTTATGGAACAATGGCAGCAAAATCAGCTATTCGTGATACAGCTAGAGTGCTGGATTTACCTCTTTTTGAAGCTGATAAAATAGCTAAATTAATTCCGAATTTAATTCCTTCAAAATGGAGTTTATCCCGGTTTTTGAAAGATGCCGAAGGCGATATAAAGAAAATTTTACGTCCTGAAGATTTTGAAAAAATTAAGGAATTAATTGGGATTTCAAAAGAAGATGACCTGAGCGGCGAAACCATTCAACAGGCAAAAGTTCTAGAAGGAAACCT